>JAQGKM010000189.1 GCA_028290125.1 Hyphomicrobiales bacterium
TATCGTCGACGTTCATGACGCGGCCCATGCGCGGGAAGACCCGCTCCATGAAGAACTGGTTGTTGTTGCCGCGCGCCGAGAAGCAGGCGTCATTGGCGACGACGATGCCGTAATCGAGATCGCGCGCTGCAAACACCGTCGAGGCGATGCCGACGTCGGTCGAACCGCCGCAGATGATGATCGTCTCGATGCCGCGCACGCGGCACTGCAGGTCGAGATCCGTCTGGAAGAACGAGTTCCAGCGATGCTTGGGGATGAAGACGTCGCCGGGCGCCGGCGCGAGTTCGGGCGCCACTTCGGCATCGGTGGAATCGCCGTAGAAGCGCGGCTTGACGACGGCGTCGGGCGCGGCGGTCGAGCCGAGGTCCATGTCGGTGTCGGTGAGGCGCGCCACCGTGTCGGAGCCGTCGGGCGCGTGGTGGCCGCTCGGGTAGAAGGCCGTCATGCCGACCTTGCGCGCGCCCTGCAGCAGGCGCTGCATGTTGGGCAGGATGTTGCGCTCTTCGAGGAACTTCACTTTCGCCGGGTCGCGCGGATGCAGATAGCCGTTCAGCGAGTCGAACATGATGAGGCCGGTGCGCTGCGCCGACAATTGCTTCTCTAGCCGCGAGATCCTCGCCATCGAGTTGGGTATCCTTCTTGTTTCTTGACTTTACGGCCTCATCGGGCCGCCGCGACGATAGTGGCTCGATCTCCGCCACACAATGCCCCGGCGCCGATTGACGTGGCGCCGCAGGGCCTGAACAATGTGCGCTGCGCCCACAAGGGCGGCGAAGGCCGGCCGGGCGCCAGCGAGGGGGAAACATGACGGTTCTGGTGACGGGGGCGGGTCTCGTCGGGACAGCCTTTGCGCGCGAGGCGATCGCACGCGGCGAGACCATCGTCTTCTTCGATCCGGAGCCGCGCGCCGCCTTCATCGATTTCAAGCTCGGCGCCGGCAAGGCGACGCTGGTGCGCGGCGATGTGCGCGATCTGCCCGCGCTGCTCGACGCCGCCAGGCGCCACAAGGTGGACGCCATCGTGCACACCGCGGGCCTGATCGGCGGACGCGTGCAGCAGTCTCTGTCGCAGGCCTTCGACATCAACCTTGGCGGCACGCGCAACGTCGCCGAGACCGTGCGTCTGCTCGGCCTGCGCCGCCTCGTCCACATCAGCACCTTCGGCGTCTACGACACACGTCGTCCGCCGGGCGGCCCTGTCGATGAAAGCTTTCCGCGCGGCGCGGGGCGCGGCTACGGCAATCTGAAAGCCGCCAAGGAAGTGCTGCTCGAAGCCTATGCGGATCTGCACGGGTTCGAGCTGATCATGCTGCGCCCCGCGAATGTCTATGGCGCCGGGCATTTCTGGTCCGGTTCGTCGGGCGGCGCGAAAATGCAGGCGCTGCTGGAGGCGGGGCTCGACGGACGCAAGGCGACGATCCCGTCCGCCGAAACCATGGCCAACGAATATGTCTACGCCCGCGACATGGGCCGCGCTGTCGATCTCGCCCTGACGGTTCCCATGCCGGCGCAGTCCGTCCTCAATATCGGCAACGGTTATGTGAGCGCGTTCGAAGATGTGGTTGCTGCAGTGCGGCGCCATTGTCCCGCGCTGGAGTACGACGTCGAAGCCGGCCCGCCGCCCAAATCGAAAACAGCGCCGCTTTCGATCGACGCGGCGCGGATTCACCTTGGCTGGGCGCCGCGATACGATCTCGACGCTGGCTTCAAGGACTATCTCGATGAGCTCGCAGCGTTGAAACGCGCAGGAAATTCAGGATAACGTACGCCTTTGGTCTATTTAACCAGGCTCCGCCATAGCCTCTTGTTTCGAGAACAGGTAGGGATGGGATAACCAAAAATTCGGGTGGAACGTAGGCTCGCTTGCGCCAGGCAAGCAGGCTGCGCGACCTCCCTGTCTTGAATCTGTGGAGGTCTCAAGGATGACGGACCAGGTATCGTCCGCAAGTCAAAAGTCGACGGGGTTGATCAAGTCGACCCAGGAGTTCGGCGCGGGTCTTTTTCTTGTCGCCGTGGCGGCCTTTTTCTTCTGGCAGGCTCTGGAGTTGCCGCACGGCTCGCTGCGCGCCATGGGGCCGGGCATGCTGCCGCAATCGCTCGCCGTGATGGTGGCGATCGGCGGCGCCGCGCTCATCCTCACCTCGATCCTCTCGGACGGCCCGCCGCTCGAGCGCTGGTCGATCCGCGGTCCGTTCTTCATCTTCGGCGGCATCGTGCTCTTCTCGCTGCTGATTCGCACGTTCGGGCTGGCGGTCGCCGGCCCGGTGTCGATGGTGTTCGGCACGCTGGCGAGCACCGAGTTCCGCTGGAAGGAATCGGTGATCTTCAGCATCATCCTGACGGCGGTCTGCATCCTCCTTTTCAAAGTGCTCCTGCGCCTGCCGATCCCCGTGATCGGCACGGTGATCGAGCCCTTCTTTCCGTTCTGAGCCGGGGATAGACCGATATGGAAGCCTTTTTCGGTAATCTCGCGCTTGGGTTCGGCGTTGCGCTGACTCTCAACAACATCTTCCTCTGCTTCGTCGGCTGCATGGTCGGCACGCTGATCGGCGTGCTGCCCGGCGTCGGCCCGATCGCCACCATCGCGATGCTGCTGCCGATCACCTTCGGCTTCGATCCGACCGGCGCGCTGATCATGCTCGCCGGCATCTATTACGGCGCGCAGTACGGCGGCTCGACGACCGCCATCCTGGTCAACATCCCCGGCGAGGCGACCTCGGTCGTCACGGTGCTGGACGGACACCAGATGGCCAAGCAGGGCCGCGCGGGCGTCGCGCTCGGCATGGCGGCGATGGGCTCGTTCTTCGCCGGCACGGTCGCGACGATCTTCATCGCCGCGCTCGGCCAGCCGCTCACCAGGCTCGCGCAGCTGTTCGGCCCGGCCGAATATTTCTCGCTCATGATCATGGGCCTCGTGTTCGCCGTCGTGCTCGCGCGCGGCTCGATCCTGAAGGCGATCTGCATGATCCTTCTGGGCCTGCTGCTCGCCACCGTCGGCACCGATCTTGAAACCGGTCAGGAGCGGCTGACGCTCGGCATCCAGGATCTCTCGGACGGCGTCGATTTCGCCGTGCTGGCGATGGGCATCTTCGGCTTCGCCGAAATCGTCCGCAATCTCGAGAACCCGGAAACGCGCGACGTCGTGCGCGCCGCCATCGGCCGTCTTTGGCCCAGCAAGGAGGACTTCCGCGCCTCCTACTTCCCGATCCTGCGCGGCACGCTCACCGGCGCCATTCTCGGAATTCTGCCGGGCAACGGCGCGGTGCTCGGGCCGTTCGCGTCCTACACGATGGAGAAGAAGCTCGCGAAGGATCCCAAGCGCTTCGGCCGCGGCGCGATCGAAGGCGTGGCGGGTCCGGAAGCCGCCAACAACGCCGGCGCGCAGACGGCCTTCATTCCGCTGCTGACGCTCGGCATTCCGCCCAACGCCGTGATGGCGCTGATGGTTGGCGCGATGACCATCCACGGCATCATCCCCGGCCCGCAGGTGATGACCAAGAACCCGGAATTGTTCTGGGGCATGGTCGCCTCCATGTGGATCGGCAACCTCATGCTGGTCATCATCAACCTGCCGCTCATCGGCCTGT
>JAQGKM010000201.1 GCA_028290125.1 Hyphomicrobiales bacterium
CGGTTTTTCCAGCGACGCCGAGCGCGACTGGTTTCGCCTGCTGCAATCCGTGCAGGGCGTCGGTTCGAAAGTCGCGCTCGCAATCCTCGGCATCCTGCCGCCCGGCGATCTCACCACCGCGATCGCCATGCAGGACAAGGCGTCGGTCGCCCGCACGCCAGGCGTCGGCCCGAAGCTCGCGCAGCGCATCGTCACCGAACTGAAGGACAAGGCGCCGTCCTTCGGAAACGTCGATCCCAATCTCGCGCGTCTCGCCGGAGATGAGGCGCCGGGCGCGCCCAAGCCCGTGCAGGACGCGATTTCCGCGCTGGTCAACCTCGGCTACGGACGCCCGCAAGCCGCCGCAGCCATCGCCGCGAGCCTCACGGCGCTTGGCGAGACCGCGGAGACGAGCGCTTTGATCCGGCGCGGCCTGAAGGAGCTGGCGCAGTGACCGACAATCCCCGCCTCGTCTCTCCGGAAAAGCGCGGCGACGACACGGACGCCTCGATCCGCCCGCTCTCGCTGCTCGACTTCACCGGGCAGGAGGCGGCGCGCAAGAACCTGAAGATCTTCATCGAGGCCGCGAAGGCGCGCGGCGATGCGCTCGACCATGTGCTGTTCGTCGGGCCGCCGGGTCTCGGCAAGACCACGCTCGCCCAGATCGTTGCGCGCGAGCTCGGCGTCAACTTCCGCTCAACGTCGGGGCCGGTCATCGCCAAGGCCGGCGATCTTGCGGCGCAGCTCACCAATCTTGAAGAACGCGACGTGCTGTTCATCGACGAAATCCATCGTCTCAATCCGGCGGTGGAGGAAATTCTCTACCCGGCGATGGAGGACTTCCAGCTCGATCTCATCATCGGCGAAGGGCCAGCCGCGCGGTCCGTGAAAATCGATCTCGCGAAATTCACGCTGGTCGGCGCCACAACGCGCGCCGGGCTCCTGACGACGCCGCTGCGCGATCGTTTCGGCATTCCAATCCGGCTCAATTTCTACACGACGCCGGAGCTCGAGAGCATCGTGGTGCGCGGCGCGCGCGTGATGAACATTCCGATGACGCCGGAAGGCGCGAATGAAATCGCGCGCCGCGCGCGCGGAACGCCGCGCATCGCCGGGCGCCTGCTGCGCCGGGTCCGCGACTTCGCCATCGTGGACGACAATGCGCGCGTGACGCGCGAGGTCGCCGACAAGGCGCTGCGTGCGCTCGATGTCGACGCGATCGGCCTCGACATCATGGACCGACGCTATCTCGACACCGTCGCGCTCAAATTCGGCGGCGGGCCTGTCGGCATCGAGACGATCGCGGCCTCGTTGTCGGAGCCGCGCGACGCGATCGAAGAGATCATCGAGCCTTACCTGCTGCAGCAAGGCTTCATCCAGCGCACGCCGCGCGGACGAATTCTGACGCCGGCCGCCTTCAAGCATCTGGGTCTCGAAGCGCCGACCTCAGTCGCGCCGCAGTTCGGGCTTTTTGCCGAAGGGGACGAGTGATCTGGAAGGCGGGGTGGCTTCATGTTAGGATAAGCCATGACGCAGGACGAAGCCCTTCGCGCGCTGCAAGCCCTCCCGACAGAGTTGCGGGAGCGAGCGCTTGCTCGGCTAAAGGACGAAGCTGAACGGCTTCAAGTCCTTAAGCAGTTGATCCGAGATGGGCTTGACGACGCGGAGTCCGGCGACGTGACCGACTGGGATCCCGCAAGCCTGTTGGCCGAACTGGACGACGACAGTCGCTTCACTCCGCGCACTGCCTGAACATATGCGGATCCGCATCACACGGCGCGCCAAGGCGGACGTACAAGCGATCGTCAGGCTGATACGTAGCTATGACCGGATCGCGGCGACGCGATTCATCGCTCGCCTGGACGATGGCTTCCGAACCCTCGCCGAGCACCCTTTTTCGGGTGAGGAGCGAACGGAGTTCGGCCCCGGCGTCAGGCGCAAGGTGATTGGTCTGACATTGGTCTTCGACCGTGCCGATCCTCAGCAGCTGGTGATCTTGAGGGCGTTGGACGGGCGCATGGATGTGGAGACGGAGTTCCTGAAATGACAGCGCCCTCCCCCCACGCCTTCCCGGTCCGGGTCTACTACGAAGACACCGATTTCTCCGGCGTCGTCTATCACGCCTCCTACCTGCGCTTTATGGAGCGCGGGCGCACCGAGATGCTGCGGGCGCGCGGCGTTGCGCAGGGCGCGTCCCTGACGGCAGAGCCCGGCGAGCGCTTCGGCTTCGCCGTGCGGGCCATGACCATCGACTTCCGCCGTCCGGCCCGGATGGACGACATGCTCACGATCGAGACCGAAGTGGTCGAGATCGGCGGCGCCTCGATGGAGCTGGCGCAACGGGTCAAGCGGGGCGACGAGCTCCTGATCGACGCCACGGTGCGGATCGCCTGCGTGGTGGACGGGCGACCCTGCCGCATCCCAGCCGCCATCCGGGACAGCTTAAGCTCGTAAAGCTCAACGTGCCGCATTGCGGCGCCGCTAACGCGTTGTTAACCCTGTTGAGTGCTTAACTCACCATTGGTCAGTGGCTTGCGTCAGGCTTGTCGCCCCTCGGCGGCGCGCCCGGCGAAGCCCCAGAATTGACCGATTTGGCGCAGAGGAACGACGCCGGCTGGCTGGCCATCCGCGTCGCCTTCCGGTCGATGAGAGGACGGATCCGAATGAACCCCGCAGACATCGCCTCCGGCGCCATTGCGCCCGCCCAGGAAGGCTCTTTCTGGCTCATGTTCTGGGGCGCGCATTTCGTCGTCAAGGTCGTGATGATCGGGCTGCTCGCCGCCTCGGTCTGGTCGTGGGCGATCATCGTCAACAAATTCATCCTGCTTCGCAAGTTCAGAAGCGCGATGGACCAGTTCGAAGAAGGCTTCTGGTCCGGCAATTCGCTCGAGGATCTTTACGCCTCGCTGTCGAACCGCCCGACCACCGCGATGGCGACGTTGTTCGTCGCAGCCATGCGCGAATGGAAGCGCTCCTTCCAGGCGGCCTCGTCGTCCTACATGGGCCTGCAGGCGCGCATCGAGAAAGTGCTCGACGTCTCCATCGCACGCGAAGTCGAGCGGCTCGAATCCAACCTTCTCGTGCTCGCGTCCGTCGCCTCCGCCGGCCCCTTCGTCGGCCTGTTCGGCACGGTGTGGGGCATCATGTCGTCGTTCCGCTCGATCGCGGCGTCGAAGAACACCTCGCTCGCCGTCGTTGCGCCCGGAATTGCGGAAGCGCTGTTCGCCACCGCGATCGGCCTCTTCGCCGCCATCCCGGCGCTGATCTTCTACAACATCCTGTCCGGCAAGGTGGCGCGCTCGCAGGCGCGCATGGAAAGCTTCGCCGACGAATTCTCCTCGATCCTGTCGCGCCAGATCGACTCGCATGTCGGCCGCGACAGGGCCGCATAAGGGAGCGCCACGATGGGAATGTCGGTCGGAGCTGGCGCCAAGGGCGGACGACGCAGACGCGGCGTGCCGCGCTACGGCGCCATGGCGGACATCAACATGACGCCGTTCATCGACGTCATGCTGGTTCTGCTCATCATCTTCATGGTCGCGGCGCCGCTGCTGTCGTCAGGCGTGCCGATCGATCTGCCGCAGACGAAAGCCGCCGCCCTCAACATCGACCAGAAGCCTTTGTCGGTGTCGATCGACGAGAAGGGCGGAGTCTTTCTCGCCGACCAGCCGGTTGTCGTCGAAGCCCTGCCCGACAGGCTGAAGTCGCTTGCGAAGGATGGTTACGACGAGCGGATCTACGTGCGCGCCTCCAAGGGCGTCATGTATGGCCGCGTCGCCGAAGTCATGTCGATCGTCACCGCCGCCGGCTACAAGAAAGTCGCGCTGGTGACCGATCAGGAGAAGAAGTGAGCGCCGCCGCGTGAAACTCAACGCTTCCGAACCGGGCGTTGTCGTCTCGGCAGCCGCGCATGTCGCGCTGCTGGTGGCGACGCTCGTCGCGTTTTCGGATGCGCCGAAGTTCCAGGAAGCACAGGAGAGCGTGCCCGTCGAGGTCATCACCAACGAGCAGTTCAACCAGATCACGCGCGGCGAGAAGACCGCGAAAGAAACCAAGCCGCTGCCGCCGCGCGCCGACAAGGTCGCAGAGGTCACGGAGACGCGGCCGACGCCGGTGACGCGCGAAGCCAAGGTCGACACGGCGGCCCCGACGCAGGAAGGCAAGCGCGAGCCCGATCCCGGCCGCGACGACAAGCCCGTTCCGACGCCGCCGAAAGAAGCCGCGCAGCCGCCCCTGCCGCCCAAGCCCGAACCCGTGAAGGAGCCGCCGCGGCCCGAGCCGCCGAAGGCCCAGGAGAAGGCTGAGCCGAAGAAGCCCGAACCGCCGAAGGAAGCCGAGACGATCGAGCCGCTGAAGGCGCAAAAGCCGAAGGACGAACCCAAGAAGCAGGCCGAGGCGCCGGTGCCGCCGCGCATCCCGCCGCGTCCGCGCGAGACGCCGCCGGAGCCGCCGAAACTCGACCAGGTGGCGAAGCTGCTCGAACAGAAGAAGGCCGACGACAAGCCCGCCGCCAAGCCGAAATCCGGCGACGAGCAGGCCATGAAGGCCAAGACCGACCCGACCGAAATCTCGCGCCTGCTGTCGCGCGAGGATGCGCAGCAGCGCGCCTCGACCGGACAGGCTGTCAGCCGCCAGGCGTCGCTCGGCACCGCGACCGCCAATGCGCCGAAAATGTCGCCCTCGCTCTGGGCCTCGCTCGATGGCTTGATGCAGGATCAATACAAGCAATGCTGGTCCTATCTCGGCATGAGCGCGACCAACCGCTACATCCCGCAGATCAAGGTGGAATACACCAAGGATGGCGCGCTCTCGGCGCAGCCGGTCCTCAACAACCCGCCGTCCGACCCGTCGCTGACGTCGCTCGCGGAAAGCGCCATGCGCGCCGTGCGTCGCTGCAATCCGTTGAAGATTCCCGCTCAGTACCAGCCCTATTTCGACCAATGGCGTTCGCGCGTCCTGCGCTTCGATCCCGAAGAAATGCAGGGCTGATCATTGCGCCCGCTTTCCTGCCACACGAAATGCGACGAGACATGCTCATGACGGACCTGAAATCGCCCGCCTTCACCCGCCGCCAGGCAGCGGGACTTCTGACGGGCGGCCTCATCGGCGCGGCGGCGCCGCGCGCGGCCTTTGCACAATCGTCCTATCTCGATATTCGTCGCGGCGGAAACTTCACCCCGATCCCGATCGCCGTCACCAATTTCGCGGGCGAGCAGGGACCGGCGCTGTCGAGCATCATCACCGGCAATTTCTCGCGCTCGGTGTTTCTGCAGCCGCTCGAGCCGCGCTCGTTCCCGCAGCAGATCGCCAATCCCGACCAGGCGCCGCAGATGGACGCGTGGAAGATGATCAACGCGCAATTCGTGGTGACGGGCCGCGTCGCGCGCGGACCTGACGGACGCATGAAGACCGAGTTCCGCCTGTGGGACGTGTCCACCGGACAGCAGGTCACGGGCCAGCAATATGTGACCGATCCCAACAATGCGCGCCGCGTCGCCCACATCGTGTCGGACGCGATCTTCTCGCGCATCACCGGCGAGAAAGGCTTCTTCGACAGCCGCGTCGTGTTCATCAGCGAGTCGGGTCCGAAAGAGCGCCGCATCAAGCGCCTCGCGATCATGGACCAGGATGGCGGCAATGTGCGCTACCTGACGCGCGGCGACGAACTCGTCGTCACGCCGCGCTTTTCGCCCTCGTCCCAGGATGTCGCCTACATGGCGTTCGGCCAGGGCGATCCGCGCGTGTTCATTCTCAACATCGAAACCGGACAGCGCGAAGTCGTCGGCAATTTCCCCGGCATGACCTTCTCGCCGCGCTTCTCGCCCGATGGCCAGAAGGTCATCATGTCGCTGTCGCAGGGCTCGGCGTCGAATCTCTTCACGATGGACCTGCGCTCGCGCGCGACCACGCGTCTCACTGACACGACCGGCATCGACACTTCGCCGTCCTTCTCGCCCGATGGTTCGCAGATCGTGTTCGAAAGCGATCGCGGCGGCACGCAGCAGATCTACGTGATGGGCGCGGGCGGCGGCGGCGCCAAGCGCATTTCCTACGGCGAAGCGGCGCGCTATTCGACGCCCGTGTGGTCGCCCAAGGGCGACTTCATCGCCTTCACGCGCCAGAAAGGCGGCTCGTTCGGCATTGGCGTGATGAAGCCGGACGGTTCGGGCGAACGCATCATCACCGAGGGTTACCACAACGAAGGCCCGACTTTCGCGCCCAACGGTCTCTACGTGATGTTCTTCCGCGAACCCGGCGGCTCCGCCGGCGCGAAGATCTTCATGGCGGATATTTTCGGACGCGGAGAATTCCAGGTCGCGACGCCGTCCTTCGGGTCCGATCCGGCCTGGGGTCCGCTGCTGAGCTGAGCTGAGCTGAATCGATTCGAGGCGAGACGCGCGTAAACCCTCTCCCAGAGGGAGAGGGCGGACTCGGGGCAAAGCCCCGAGCCGGGGTGAGGGGTTTCGGCTGGTCCGGCCAAGGCGCAATCCCCTCATCCGTCGGCTTTGCCGCCACCTTCTCCCTCTGGGAGAAGGACACCCACGACGTCCTCCCCACTCCGCAACCCGATTGCCACAGCCTCGCGACATCC
>JAQGKM010000208.1 GCA_028290125.1 Hyphomicrobiales bacterium
TCGCGGCCTTGGTCTGCGCGTAGTCGTAGAGATCTGGCGTGGGATCGTAGGCCTGTTCGGACGTCGTGCCGATGATCACGCTGCCGGGCTGGAGATGCGGCATCGCCGCCTTGATCATCCAGAAAGGCGCGTAGATGTTGGTTTTCATTGTGGCGTCGAAGTCCTCCGAGCTCACATCCATGATCGAGGCGCGCGTCTGCTGGCGCGCGGCGTTGAGCACCAGAATGTCGAGACCGCCGAGCGCGCGCACGCCCTCTTCGATCAGCCGGCGGCAGAAAGCTTCGTCGCGCAGATCGCCCGGAATGCCCGTGCCCTTGCGGCCCGCCGCGCGGATGAGTTCCAGAACTTCGCGCGCATCCGGCTCTTCGTCCGGCAAGTAGTTGATGACGACATCGGCCCCTTCGCGGGCATAGGCGATCGCGGCGGCGCGGCCCATGCCGGAGTCGCCGCCGGTGATCAGAGCCTTGCGGCCGGCAAGACGTCCCGAGCCGCGGTAGGTTTCCTCACCATGGTCGGGGCGCGGATTCATTTTTGACGCCAGACCGGGCCACGGTTGCAACTGCTCCTGGAACGGCGGCTGCGGATAAGCCTTGGTGGGATCGCGCAATGGCACGGGCGGCGTCGCCTGCGCCTGTGCCTGCGGTTGCTGCTGCGGCTGCTGCGCAAAGGCCGCGCCGGCTGTTGCAGTGGCGGCGGCGAGGCCGGCGCCGGACGTGCCGACAAAATGACGGCGGGTGAGGGGAGATTTGTCTTTCGGATCCATGCGGTCGCTCCTTGGGAACGGCGGCAACCCGCAAGTCGAAGAGTTGTTTCAGCTCGGGCGTCGGACGATCCGTCGCGCCCATGTTGCGACATGATGCGCCAGCGTCGTCATGTGATCCTGCGCGGAAAATCCGGACACTTTCTTGCGCGGACGCAGATCATGGTCGCCGTCCTCGAGCCAGAGCATTTCGATGTTGGGCGACAGCGCATAGGCAGCCACTTCCTCGTCAGTCCCGAACGGGTCGCGCGTTCCCTGTGCGATCACGGCGGGCGTCTGCAAGGCGGCGAGATGCGCGGTGCGCAGCATCTGCGGCTTGCCCATCGGGTGGAATGGATAGCCGATGCACAGCAGCCCCGCGATCATCCCCTGCGCGAACAGATCGTCCGCCACCATGGAGGCGACACGCCCGCCCATCGACTTGCCGCCGATGACCAGCGGACCACGCGCGCCAAGCGCGGCGACGGTGGCAAGATATTCGGGGATCAGCAGTTCAGCCTTGGGCGGCGGCCGGCGCTGCCCGCTCCGACGCGCCGCCATATATCCGAACTCGAAACGCGCAACGCGAAAGCCCGCGCCCGCCAGCGTCGCCGCCAGCAACGTCATGGCGGCAGAATCCATCGGCGCGCCGGCGCCATGCGCAAGCAGGATGGTGGCAGGCGCCGAGTCGGGGCCGTCGAACAGGAAGGTGGTCATGCGGCCTTCACCCTAGCGGGACTTGCGCGCCTTGTTTACGGAGGTGACCGCTTCTTTACCGGTAAATTGCAACGCCTCGTGAACCCGCCGCATGTACGGTGATGGGGACCTGAGCCTCTCAAGGACTGGGAGTTGCGGGGAGGGTCACGCATATAAATGCGGATTGGTGCCCAGGAAAGGACTCGAACCTTCACCTCTTGCAAGACTGGTACCTGAAACCAGCGCGTCTACCAATTCCGCCACCTGGGCACGGGCGGGTTCTACGGGGCGCAGAGCCTTGTTGTCAATCGCCCATCCGCGCGGGCTCACGACTTATTTCCGCCGCTTGGGCAGTGAAACTCGGCATCATCGTTTCTATATTGGTGAAGAGGCGACGCCCGCCGGGAGGCGCCTTGCAACGGAAGTCCTTGTCTCGCGTTCTCCTGACGATTGTCAGAAAGGTGCTGCATGACCAAGCGTGCCGAGCAAGACCTGATCCGCATCCTTCTCTGGAACGCGTTCGCCGGAGCGATGCTCGGTGTGCTGTTCGCGGCCTTTCTGGTGTATTGGGACGTCGCCGCCATCGGCACGCTGATCGCGCGCAGCGACCAGCCGGCGCCCGCGCTCCTGCTGCTGTTTGGCGGATTCGCCGTGACCTTCGGCAGCGCCGTTTGCGGCACGGCGATCATGGGCCTGAGCGACGTCAGCGACGACCGTGACGATGGTCCGGGTGGCGGCCGCCGTGAGCTGATCCCGATCCGGGTTCGCGCGCGTCGCGACTGACGCGCGACCCGCCCTTCGTCCCCCTGTACAGAACAGCCGCCGTCCTCTAATCAGCGGGCGACCAATCAGCGAAGCTGCACGCGGGGATTTTCATGCGCGAGACAAGCGACAGGACTGGCCGTCTGGTGACGGTATTCGGCGGCTCCGGCTTCATCGGCCGCCACGTGGTCCGTGCGCTGGCGCGTGACGGCTGGCGCATCCGCGTCGCCTGCCGCCGCCCCGATCTCGCCGGCCACCTGCAACCGTCCGGACGGGTCGGCCAGATCCAGCCCATCCAGGCGAACCTGCGCTACCCCGCCTCCGTCGCAGCCGCCGTGCGCGGGGCCGACGCTGTCGTCAATCTGGTCGGCATCCTCACCGAGATGGGCCGCCAGAGTTTCGACGCCGTGCAGGGTTTTGGGGCTCGCGCCGTGGCGCGTGCTGCGAAGGAGGCCGGCGTGCGGACGCTGGTGCAGATGTCGGCGCTCGGCGCCGATCCGCAGTCCGACTCCGGTTATGCGCGCTCCAAGGCGGCGGGCGAGGCGGCGGCCTTCGAGTTCTTCCCCGACGCCAATGTGCTGCGGCCGTCCATCGTCTTCGGTCCCGAGGATGACTTCTTCAACCGCTTCGCCGCGCTCGCGCGCATGTCGCCGGTGCTGCCGCTCATCGGCGGCGGCGAGACGCGCTTCCAACCGGTCTATGTCGGCGACGTCGCGCAGGTGGTGGCGCTCGCGCTCACGGGCGGGACGACGCCCGGCGCCACATACGAACTCGGCGGGCCGGAGGTGAAAAGCTTTCGTGAGCTGATGGAATTCACCTGCGCCACGATCGGCCGCAAGCGTCTGCTCGTTCCTGTGCCGTTCGGCGCCGCGCATTACATGGCGCTGGGTACGGAAGTCGCCAACACGGCGTCGCTCGGCCTGTTCCCGAAGCTGCTGCTGACGACGCGCGACCAGGTCCGCATGCTGCAGCGGGACAATGTCGTGTCGGCGCCGGCGATCGCAGAAGGCCGCACGCTCGATGGTCTCGGCATCGCGCCCGAAGGCATCGCCAGCATCGTGCCGACTTATCTCTACCGCTTCCGCAAGACCGGCCAGTTCGAGCGTCAGCGTCCCGCCTGAGCGAACCCGCCTGAGCCCTCGGCGCGCGACAGGCGCTGGTGGATGCGCACCATCAAGGCCGTGCCGAACAGCGGCGTCAGCAGGTTGACGATCGGCACGACGACGAAGCAGGCGATCAGAAGTCCGCACAGGAAGATGTACAGCCGGTGTCGGCGACGCATCTCGTGCGCCTCGTGCAGCGTGCGGTAGCGCAGCGCCGCGAGCTCGAAATATTCCCGTCCGAGCAGATAGCCGTTGGCGACGAAGAACACCGCGATGTTCACGCCCGGCAGCAGGAAAACCATCAGGGCGACGAGGTTCACCAGCACCGACACGCCGGCGAATTTGGTCGCGAGCCAGACCGCCTGTCCGGCGGGCAGCGCGCGGCCGGGCGCGCCGGTGATCTCCGCCTCCACGCGCTCGGCCAGTTCGTCGAGAAAGAAGCCGGCGACGAGCGACGAGATCGGCGCGACGAGAAACGCCAGCCCGACGAACAGCCCAAGCCCTGTCAGCAGCGACAGCATGGTGGCGAGCCACGGGTAGGGCACGGCGATGTAGCCGATGATGACGCGATCGAGCGCGACCCACACGACGGCCAGCACGCCGAGCGTCAGCACGAGAATTTTCGCCAGCACGCGCCGGAACGGCGGCGTGAAGATTTGCGACAAGGCGGCGAGCGCGTCGGGAATCATGTGCGTGCGTACCCTCAGGTGTTTTTCGGCTCTTCGATGCGCGTCACGCCGAGGCCGACGAGATGCGCCCACGCGGCCTGCGCGGTTTCCGCGAAGCTGAAGAGCGTGAGATCGTTTTGTTCGACCATGCCGGCCTCGACCAGCGCCTCGAAGTGGATCACCGAGCGCCAGTAGGCTTCGTCGAACAACACGACCGGAATGTCCGGCGCCTTGTGGGTCTGGCGAAGGGTGAGGATCTCGAACAATTCGTCGAAGGTGCCAAAGCCGCCCGGAAAGACGACAAGCGCTTTCGCACGCATCGCCAGATGCATCTTGCGCATGGCGAAATAATGAAAGCGGAACGTCAGGTCGGGCGTCGTGTAGGGATTGGGAAACTGCTCGCGCGGCAGCACGATGTTGAAGCCGATGGTCGGCGCCCCCGCGTCATGCGCGCCGCGGTTCGCCGCTTCCATCGCGCCCGGTCCGCCACCCGTGGCGACGACGTTGTCGCGCAGCCCGCCATTGCTGTCGAGCGAGCCGCCCTCGAGCGAGCAGAGTTTTCCGAACGCGCGCGCCTGCGCATACCAGCGCGCCTGATGTCCGGGTCCGTCCTCGCGAATGCGCGCGGACCCGAAGACCACGACGGTCGAGCGCACGCCCCATGCGCGCAGCGCCTGTTCGGCCTTTTCATATTCGAGCAGGAAACGCAGGCCGCGCTGCGCATCGGCGAGCAGAAAGTCCTGGTCGAGCGCCGCAAGCCGGTAGGAGGGAGACGCAAGCTGCAGGTCGGATTTCGGCTTGGCGTTGTCCCTCATGCCGTGCGCTCGATCACGATCTTCTGCAGCTTTTCGCCCTTGAGCCAGAGGCGGAGATTGTCGGCGAGGATCTTGCCCATGCCGGCCCCGGTGCCCTGCGATCCGGCGCCCGCGACATGGGGCGTGAGGATCACGTTCGGCAGCGCGTAGAGCGCGTGGCCTTCCGGCAGCGGCTCCATCATGGCGACGTCGAGTCCCGCGCCAGCGATCGCGCCGCTGCGCAAGGCTTCGACCAGCGCGTCCTCGTCGACGAGCCCGCCGCGGCCGATGTTGACGAAGAAAGCCGACGGCTTCATCGCGCCGATCAGCGATGCGCTCATGAGCTGGTGCGTGTCGGCCTCGTAATTGGCCGACATGACGATGATGTCGGCCCCGGCGACGGAATCCGGCAGGTCGGCGCGCGTGCGCATCTCCTCGAAGTTTTCGAGCGGCGCGGTTGCGCGGCTGACGCCGGTGACGCGCATGTCGAAGGCTTTCGCCTTGCGGGCGATCTCCTGCCCGATGGCGCCCGCGCCAATGACCAGCAGATGCTTGCCCGCGAGATTGTCCATGCGCGGCGTGATGGCGTCACGCACCCAGGCGTTGTCGCGCTGGCCCTGTTCGGCCATGCGCGACTGTCGCACGAGCGACAGCATGAAGAAGAGCGCGTGTTCGGCGACGCTGAAGGCGCGCAGGCCTGCTGCATTGGTGATGACGCAGCCCGGCGGCAGGCCAAGCCCGATGGCCTTGTCGAGCCCGGAGGTCGTGAACTGGATCCAGCGAAGGCTGTCGCCTTTCTCACGCACGATCCTGGCGGCCTCGGCCTCATAGGCGCGATTGCTCGAGACGAAGATCTCGGCCCCGGGCAGCGCGCTTGCGAGATCGGCGAGCGTCGTGGGCGCGGCATAGTCCACATCCGGGAACGCCTTCATGGCGTCGGCGATATCGGTCCGTCTTGCATGCGGATCGTAGCAAACGAGCTTCATCAGTCTCTCCGTTGCACAGCAGGATAGGTATCGGGCGCGCCTGCGTAAAGGCGAGCGCGTCGCTCACGCTGAATCGTTGCAAGCTTGGCAACCAACGCGGAGCTTGGGCGTTCAAGAAAACAACGAGTGTTGTGCGGGGAGCGGGAAATGCGTGGCAAGCATCTGGTGTGGATCGCAGGTCTGGTCTGCCTGGCCAGTGCGCCGCAGGCGATGGCGCAGGGCATGGTGAACGCGCCGGCCGGCCATCTGCAGGTGTCGCGCGCTGAAGGCGCGCCGCTGCGCCGTGTCGCCGCCCAGGACTCCGGCCGGCTTGTCTACGAATATCAGACAGGCGCCGGCGCGGCGCGCGTCAGCATCGATCCCGGCAGTCTCGTCAGCGATATTGAGAAGGCCCGCAAGCGCGTGGCGAAGAAAAAGGCCGAAGCCAAGGTGGCTTCCGTCACGCCGGCTCTGCCGGTGACGTCGGCGCGCGAGCCCGAAATGGCGCAGGCCGAGATCTCCGCACCTGTCGCCGAAGTGGCGGCGACGCCTGCGGTCGAGCGAAAGGTGCGGGTCATCCCGCTCTACAGGACGCCAGGCGCCGAATAATCAACGATAGGCGGTCGCGGTCGGGACCGAATCCGTGACGTTGCGATACCGGTCGAGGCGAAGGCCCATCGACTGCTCGAGCTTGCGGTGCACTTCGGCGACCGACAGGCTCTTGGACTTGCGACCGGTGCGCGCGAAGAAGATCGGGCGATTGGCGCGCGCCGGCTTAGGCAGCAATTTCGCCGCGACGGCCTTGGGCTGCGAGTCGACCTTGGCGAGGAACTTGAACGCGTCTCCCGGTCCAAGGAAATGCGCGAGATAGATTTCCTCGGCGGTGAGGCTGCGGCCGAGCTTCTCGCCGATATCCGCCGCATCCTTCTTCAACATTTCCGCAGCCATGACGGCGGCGAGGTAAGGATTCTTGCGCATGTCGAGGATGCGCGCGCGCTCCTTGGCGCTGAGATCGGATTCGATCGCCGCAGCTTCGCGCGCGAGGCCGTGGTCGGCGCCGAAATCACGCAACACCTTGAACCATGTGCCTTCCACGAACTGGAACAGACCGACGGCCGATGAGGTGGACGCGTTCACGCCGGTGGCGAAGCTCGATTCCTTGTCGGCGATCGCCATCAGGAGCACCGGATCGGACTGCGTCTCCTTGGCGGCGCGCACGATGGTGCTGACGAGATCCTGACGGATCCGCATCGGGCCGAATTTCAGGATGTCGGACGACAGGCCAAGCTCATCGGGCTTCGCCGTGATGATGCTGCTGAAGAGGCGCATGAAGCCGGAGCCGGCGGCGCCAGGCTTGCGCGCGCCCTCGACGGCTTCGGCGATGACGCTGGCGGCGGCAAGTTCCTTGCGGGCCTCGGCGGCCTGCCGCGCCAGCTCTTTATCGCTGAGCGGCGCCTGCACGGCGTCGGCAACCGCTCGCGCGTCTGCTGCGTTGATGGGCATGGCGGGAAGGGCGGGCGCGAGCGAGGCGCGCAGGATGCCATTCGGCTCATGCGGCACGCGTCCCAACGCGGAAAAGGCGGCCATGGAGCCGGTGGCCATCAGGCCGCTGACGAGGAGCGAGCGAACCGCAAAGCCCGCAAAAGAAGGGCCGTTGCTCTTCTTCTTGACGGCCGCACGGGGCTGGACAGGCGCCGGACCGCGCCCCCGCAAGCGCGTCTGCGCCACCGGGGATTCAAATGCGAGGTCTGCGGTCTGACTTTGAACTGGCAATGCTTACGCTCCAAACGCCTCGTGACGATCACGGGTTAGAGACCTAGTGCGGCCAGAATCCGGCAGCTTGACCATTCTTTTATGGCGTGTGTCATTTTCATCAACAAGTTTCGGGGAAAATGATTCGGACAGTTAATGGCAAAGCTCAGGTTTATGAAGGGTGATCGCGTGCGCTGCCTGCAGAGTGTGGCGCGCATCGACGTCGACCTTCCGTACTTTCTCGGCGACCTCAGCCTCCCGGTCAAAGGCCGCATCTACACGGTGCGCGAAGTTGTCGCGACGCCCGAGCACGGCGACGGCCTGCGCTTTCTCGAATTGCAGAACCGGACCTACGAACATGACCAGGTCGGCGAAGAGGAGCCCTGCTTCTCGCCCGACATGTTCGAGCTGGTGATCGAGAAATGATCAGCGCAGGGCCTTGGTGAAGGCCGCCAGGTTGTGCCGCATCATCGCGATGTAGTCCGGCGCCGGCCCATCGGCGTCCGACAGCGAGTCGGAGAAGATGCGGTCGCCCACGATCGCGCCGGTTTCGCGCGCGACCTGCGCCATCAGGCGGGGATCGGCGATGTTTTCGAGAAACACCGCCGGGATCTTCTCCGCCCTGATCTGGCGGATGATGCGTGCGACGTCGCGCGAGGAAGCTTCCGATTCCGTCGACACGCCCTGAGGGGCGATGAACGTCAGGCCGTAGGCGCGCGCGAAATAGCCGAAGGCGTCGTGCGAGGTGATGATCTTGCGACGCGCGGCCGGAATGGTGGCGACGCCGGCGCGGATCTCGGCATCGAGCTCGTCGAGCGCGCGCATGTAGCGGCCGGCGCGTTCTGCGAATTCGGTTGTCCCGGCAGGATCGGCCGCCACGAGCGCGTCGCGAATGTTGGCGACGTAGATTTTGGCGTTGGCGACATCCTGCCACGCATGCGGATCGGTCTCCTGTCCTTCGCGGATCGGCAGCACGCCGGTCGCGAGGGTGACGGTCGTGGCCTTGCCGCCCGACGCCTGCACGAGGCGCGGCAGCCATCCCTCGAGGCCGAGTCCGTTGACGAAGAGCACCTTCGCCTGCGCAACACGCCGCGCGTCAGCGGGCGAGGGCTGGAACACATGGGCGTCGCCGTCCGGACCGACGAGCGACGCAACATGAACGCGCGACCCGCCGACCTGGCGCACGAGATCGGCGATGATCGACATGCTGGCGACGACCTCGCCGCCATCCTGCGCCAAGGCGTGCGGGATTGCGAGACAGGCGGCGGAGACGAGAAACGCGCGGCGGTTCATGCTTTCACTCAGGCTTCGAGATGGCGCTGCGGCAGTAGGCCTTTCAGCAGTCCGCCGTGGCGCCCGAAGATGAGCGAGACCAGATAGGCGAAGCCCGCCGCCAGGATGATGGCGGGACCGGACGGCAGGCCGAGATGGAAGGACAGGATCAGCCCGGCGACGCTCGAGACGAGGCCGATCAGCGTCGCGGCGCAGATCATGCCCGTGAGCTCGACCGCCCAGAAGCGCGCGGCGGCGGCGGGCAGCATCATGATGCCGACCGACAGCAGCGTGCCGAGCGCATTGAAGCCGCCGACAAGCGTCATCACGACGAGCGCCAGAAACGCGAGATGCGCCGGGCCTCCGGCGCGGCTGACCGATTTCAGGAATGAGGGATCGACGCATTCGAGCACGAGCGGACGGTAGATCAGAGCCAGCACGATGAGCGTCACCGACGCCATGGCGGCGAGCAGGATCATGGCGGAATCATCGAGCGCCAGCACCGAGCCGAACAGCACATGCAGGAGATCGATGTTCGATCCCTTCAGCGACACGATGGTGACGCCGAGCGCCAGCGAGATGAGATAGAAGGCTGCGAGAGAAGCGTCTTCCTTCAACGCCGTGGCGCGCGTCACAAGGCCGGCAAGCAGCACCACGGCGAAGCCGGCGACGAGGCCGCCGATCGTCATGGCGGTGAGCGACAGGCCCGCCGCGAGATAGCCGATGGCCGCGCCGGGCAGGATCGCATGCGCCATGGCGTCTCCGAACAGGCTCATGCGCCGCAACATCAGGAACACGCCGACGGGTCCGGCGCCGAGCGCCAGCGCGAGACAACCTACGAGCGCGCGTCGCATGAATTCGAATTCGGCGAAGGGCGCGACGAGAAAATCGTAAAAGGTCATTGCACTGCGGCCCTGTCCTGCTCGCAGACATGCGCCGATTCGTCGAAGGCCTCGATCATGTGGCGCGCTTTCAGGAGATTGCCGGGCGTCAGCACATCTTCCGTCGCCCCGAAGGCGACGAGTTCGCGCGCCAGCAGCAGCGTGCGCGGAAACAATTCACGCACCAGCGCCATGTCGTGCAGTACGGCGAGAATGGTGCGCCGTTCCGCATGCCAGCCACGCAGGATGTCGAGCAGGTCGGCCGCCGTTTTCGTGTCGACGGCGGTCAGCGGCTCGTCGAGCAGGATCACATCTGCATCCTGCAGCATGAGTCGGGCGAAGAGCGCGCGCTGCAACTGGCCGCCCGAGAGCGCCTCGATGGTGCGGCGCTCGAAGCCCGTCAGGCCCACCCGCGCCATCGCCTCGGCGACGCTGGCGCGGTCCGGGCGGGAGAACCCGCCGAACAACCCCGTGCGCCGCCACAGGCCCGTGGCGACGAGGTCGTAGACGCAGATCGGAAAGCTGCGGTCGATCGCCGCAAGCTGCGGCAGGTAGGCGACGGCGCGTCGCCGCGGTCCGTCGACCCGAACGCCGCCGCTGAGCGGCGAGAGGGCGCCGGCGACGGCTTTCAGCAGCGTCGATTTGCCCGCGCCGTTCGGCCCCACGACAGCGACCAGATCGCCCGATGCGATCCCCGCACTCAGGTGGTGGACGGCGGGATGACGGTCATAGCCGAGCGTCAGGTCGGTGAAATGGATGGCGGCGCCGCGCGGGTGAGCGGCTGCCGCGCCCGGAGTGG
>JAQGKM010000471.1 GCA_028290125.1 Hyphomicrobiales bacterium
CACAAGCCCGCGAAGGGCCACTCGCATGCTGGACATTCGCATTCCGGGCTCGGACACGACCACACGCCACGCGATTTCGGCCGCGCCTTCGTCATCGGCCTGACGCTCAACATCGGCTTCGTCGTCATCGAGACGATCTACGGCCTGCTCGGCAATTCCATGGCGCTGCTGGCCGACGCCGGCCACAACCTCGGCGACGTGCTCGGCCTCGTCGTCGCCTGGGCGGGTCTGACGCTCGCCAAGCGCGGTCCGAGCGCCCGCTTCACCTTCGGCCTCGGCTCGTCCTCGGTGCTGGCGGCGCTGCTCAACGCCATGTTCCTGCTGGTCGCCGTCGGCGCGATCACCTACGAGGCCGTGCTCCGCCTGCTCAACCCGGCGCCGGTGGCCACCACGACGGTGATGATCGTCGCCGCCGCCGGCGTGCTGGTGAATGGCGTAACCGCCCTCATGTTCGCGGGCGGCGCCAAGGGCGACATCAACATTCGCGGCGCTTTTCTGCACATGGCGGCCGATGCGGCGATCTCCGCCGGCGTCGTCGTCGCGGGCCTGATCATCGCGCTCACCGGCCTCGTCTGGATCGATCCGGCGATGAGCCTGCTGCTCAACGGCGTGATCATCTGGGGCACGTGGGGCCTGCTGAAATCCGCAGGCGCGATGGCGCTGGCGGGCGTGCCGCATGAAATCGAGGTGGAAGACGTCCGCGCGACGCTGATGCGGCTGCCCGGCGTGCAGGAAGTCTGCGACCTGCACGTCTGGGCGCTGTCGACGCAGGACGTGGCGATGAGCTGCCATCTGGTCATGCCGGCCGGCCACCCCGGCGACGCGTTCCTCACGGAAGCGGCGCGGCTGCTGAAATCGCGGTTCGAGATCAATCACCCGACCTTGCAGATCGATCTCGAACGGCGGACAGCCTGCCCGCTGCATGTCGGCGCAGTCTGATTGCATGAATGGCGAGCCCGGCGCATGATCTTCCCAAAAATACAGGGGAGGAACACATGCCGGACGCCGCCAGGGTCAATCGCCGCCATATGATCGCAGCCAGCGCTGCGCTCTCGCTCAGTCAGATCTCGCTCGCGCCGTCGGCCGCCGCGCAAGCGTCGCGCGCCAGCGACGCCGCGATGTTCAAGCACATGCCGCCCGCCGAGCAGCCGCGCTTCAGCGAAACCATGGTCGACGTGCCGGGCGCGCGCCTCTATGTGCGCGACACCGGCGGCCCGGGCGCGCCCATCGTGCTGACGCATCCAGCGTCCGGCAGCGCGCTGATCTGGGCCTATCAGTTTCCCGCCTTCGCCAGCGCCGGCAACCGCGTCATCGCCTGGTCGCGGCGCGGTTATGCGAAATCGTCGCCCTACGACAAGGCCAATGCGGGCAGCGGCTCGCAGGATCTATTCGAACTCGCGCGGGCGATGAACCTGCCGCGCTTTCACCTTGTCGCCTCGGCGGCCGGCGGCTCGATCTCGATGGACTTCGCGTTGAGCCATCCCGAGATGCTTCTGTCGCTCACCATCTCGAGCAATTCGGCCGGCGTGCGCGACGGCGCCATCTTCCGCGCCGCCGAGCAGATCCGCCCGGCCGGCTGGGACAAGATGCCGGTCGAGTTTCGCGAGCTTGGCCCGTCGTACCGCGCCGCCAATGCGGAGGGCACGAAACTCTGGCTCGATCTCGAACATCACGCGCTGACCGGCGCCGAATACCGGCAGACGCCGGTGAACCGGATCTCAGATGCGTCGCTGCGCAGCGTCAAGACACCCGCCCTGCTGATCGCCGGGGCGGCCGACCTCATCACGCCGCCCGCCATCACGCGCCTGCTGCACGAGGCCATTCCCGACAGCGAGATGGTCGTGGCGGATGAGACCGGCCACTCGGTCTATTGGGAACGGCCCGATCTCTTCAACAGAGCCGTGCTCGGTTTCACCGCGCGCCATCGCGGCTGAACGCAGACGACCCGCCACGTCCTCGCCTTGACAGGCGCCGGACGAGGTGGTGACTTGCCGTCCAATACGGCGCACCGAAAAGAGTGCGCGAACGGGAGAGAGAACGCCATGAACTCGGAGTTTCGGGTCAGCCGACGCGCGAGCCTCGGACTGATCGCCGGCGGCCTCGCGGGCGTCGGCGCGCGGACAGCTTTTGCGCAGACGGAATCCTTCTATCGCGGACGCAACATCGACCTGATCGTCGGCTATCCGCCGGGCGGCAGCAACAATCTCTATGCGCGTGTGCTGGCCAACCACATCGGCAAATACATTCCCGGCAATCCTGGCGTTGTCGTGCGCAACATGCCCGGCGCCGGCAGCGTCACGGCGGCGGCTTTCGTGGCCAATTCGGCGCCGCGCGATGGCACCGTGCTGGCGCTCGCCTCCCCGACCCTGCCGCTCGAAGAACGGCTGACCACCGGCGGTCAGCGCTTCAAGTCGTCCGAATTCGCCTGGGTCGGTCGCATCAACACGCTGGTCAACGTGATCTTCACGCGCGGCGGCTCGATCAAGTCCTTCGACGAAGCCTTCAGGACGGCCGTGCGTCTGTCGGCGACGGGCGCGGGATCGGCGATCACCGTATATCCGAACGCCACCAATACGGTGCTGGGCACGAAATTCGACATCGTGCGCGGCTACTCGGGTTCGATGGAAGGCATGCTGGCGGTGGAGCGCAGCGAGGTCGACGGTCATTGCACCGGCTGGGACACGTTGAAGACAAGCCACCCGCAATGGATCGACGACAAGTCGGTCAATCTGCTGGTGCAGTTTTCCGCCCGGCGTCACGCCGAACTCAAGGATGTGCCGACCGTCCTTGAATTTGCCAAGTCCGAGCGCCAGCTCGACCTGATGCGCGCGATCGTCAACGCGGCCGAAATCGGCACTGCCTTCTTTTCGACGCCGGGCTTGCCGCCCGAGCGCCTGGCGCTGCTGCGCAGCGCTTTCCTGCGTTGCGTGGAGGATCGTGACTTCCTCGCCGAAATCGCTACCCTGAAGATCGGCCTCGACCCGCAGGCGGGCGAGCGCGTCGCCGAGACGGTCGCGGAAATCAGCAAGATACCCGACGCCCTCGTGCCCGAACTGCAGCAGGCAAGCCTGATGACGAGCGCGAAATAAGCAAAAACTCAAAACAAGAAATCAAGCGGAGGCAGACCATGAACGTTCAGAGCAAGGCGCGCGAATTCATGACGACGTGGCACACGTCGGCGCGCTCGTATCTTCCCGCATGGGCGCAGCGCAACAAGGCGAGCCTGATGAACTCCGGCAAGAGCACGCGCGCTCTCCCGATGTTCCGCGCTTTCGACCTGCTGGCGCAGCCCAACGATCGCATCGAACTGCTGGTAAATTCCGACCATCGCATCGGCGTCGAGAGCGTCTGCGGCGCGCAGCAGGAATTCGTTCGCCACGTCGATTTCGACACCGTCTATCTGCAGTTCGCCGGCGAGAGCGTGATCGAAACGGAGTTCGCCGAATACAAGATGGTCCCGGGCGACATCATTCATATTCCCGAGGGCATTGCGCATCGCTCCGCCGGCAGCGCCGACAGCCTGCGCTGGTTCGCGCTCGTCAATTCGCCGTTCACGACTTTCATGTCGGTCGACGACCAGGTTTCGGAAACGAAGTTCACCGTGAAGCGGGTCAACGGGCCGGACTGGAAGATCCCGGCCGACCGCATGAGCGCGCCGAAGGACCGCGTTGTCGAGCGCATGGTCTGCTGGGACGACAAGCCGACCGACCTCACCATCTTCGAACGCGATTACGCCGACCTCGTGCCGGCCGGTTCGACGAGCCCGCGCGAAGCCAAGAGCGGCGTCACCAAATTGCGCGCCTTCGACCTGTTCAAGGAAATCGCCGGCACCAGCGGCGAACCCAAGCCCGTGATGCGCGGCAAGCATCTCGAGATAAAGGTCTATAACATCGTCGGCGAGCAGTTCGCCTTCCACCGCGCGCTGCGCAGCGAGGAAGTGCGCATCCAGTTCCGCGGCAAGGCGCTCGATATGTCGGAGACCGGCAACGCCGACACGGCGCCCGGCACAGTCACGATGATCCCGCGCGGCATCGGCCACAGCGTCATCACCGATCCGGTCGACTGCACGGATTTCCTGCGGATGAATTTTTATAGCGAACTGCCGTGGACCGCGCCGCACGACGTCACGAAGCACCATTTCGACAGCCACTTCGACATCGAAACGCATGTCGTCCAGAAGGCGCCCTGGCGCGCCTGAACGACAAGGACGAGGAGCCAAGGGCGCGCCGCAGCGCGCCCTTTTGTTTGGGCCGACATGAGGCGCGCCATGACTGAACACAAGCGTCCTCCGCGCGCGATCGGCGGCAGCGGACTTGCGAGCTTTCCGCTGGGTCTCGGCTGCGCATCGCTGTCGGGCAGCTACGGACCTTCGGACGAAGGCAATGCGTTGCGCGTGCTTGAGGAGGCGCGTGCGCGTGGCGTCACCATGTTCGATACGTCCGACAAATACGGCGACGGGCACAATGAAGAGCTGCTTGCGCGCGCGTTTGGGCCTGTGCGCAACTCCGTTCTCATCGCGTCCAAATTCGGCAACATGGCGGGCCGCGACGGCAAGGTCGCCGACAACAGCCCGGCCACCATCACCGCATCGTGTGAAGCATCGCTCAAGCGGCTGAAGAGCGACGTCATCGATCTCTATTACATCCACCGCATCGATCCCGCGGTCGCCATCGAGGACACGATCGGCGCCATGTCGCGGCTGATCGAACAGGGCAAGGTGCGCGCGCTCGGCATTTGCGAGGTCAACCCGACGACGCTGCGCCGCGCACATGCCGTTCATCCGATCGCCGCGATCCAGAGCGAATATTCCATCCTGTATCGCGCGGAAGCCGAGGATGTGCTGCAAACCACGCGCGAACTCGGCGTCGCCTTCGTGGCCTACGCGCCGCTCGGGCGCGGCCTGCTGACCGGCGCGGTGCAGCCGGGTTCGCTCACCGACAAGGACGAGCGCCTGCGCCATCCGCGTTTCTCGGCCGAGAACCTGCCGAAAAACCTCGAGCTCGTGCAGGCGATCCAGCAGGTCGCGGCGCAGCGCGGCGTGAAGGCCGGACAGGTCTCGCTCGCCTGGCTGCTGGCGCAGGGCGAGGACATCATCCCGATCCCCGGCACCAAGACGCTGAGCCGGCAGATCGAGAACCTCGGGGCGGCGGCGATCGTATTGTCGGACGAGGAGATTGGCTTTATTGCCTCATCGATCCCGCCCGACGCGGCGGCCGGCCTGCGCTATCGGGCCGAGCATATGAAGAACATGTATCTCTGAGGGACGAACGCACATGGCCGAGCAGGACATCACTTTCACGTCGGACGGGCTGACGCTCACCGGCACCATCTCGACGCCCGACGGCCTTGCGGCGAACGAGAAGCGCCCGACCTTCATGGTGCTTCATGGCTTCGGCTCGACGCGCCACGCCGGCAATGTGCAGACGCCCTGCGCGATGCTGAACAAGCTCGGCTACGTCACCCTGCGGTTCGACTTTCGCGGCTGCGGCACGAGCGAGGGCGAGCATGGCCGCCTGATCTGCATGGAGCAGGTCAGCGACGTGAAGAACGCCCTCACCTTTTTGCAGCAGCATCCCCATGTCGATCCTGACCGCATCGCGGTGGCGGGCTCGTCGTTCGGCGCGGCCGTTGCGGTCTACACGGCGGGCACCGACACGCGCGTCGCCGCCTGTATCTCGGCGTCCGGCTGGGGCAATGGCGCGCTGAAATTCGAAGGCCAGCACGGCGACAATTATCCGCGCTTCCTGAAGATGCTGGAGGAAGGTCGCGCCTACAAGGCGCAGCACGGCACATCGATGATCGTCGACCGCTACGACATCGTGCCGATTCCGGAAAAGCTGCGCACGCATGTGCTGAAGGGCTCTATCAGCAAGATGCCGGTCGACACTGCGCAGAGCATGTTCGATTTCACTGCGGAAGACGTCATCGCCGACATCGCGCCGCGCCCCGTGCTGCTGATGCACAGCGCCGTCGACAGCGTGACGCCCACCGAGCAGACGATCCGCATGTTCGAGCGTTCGCAGGCGCCGACCGAACTGCATCTCTTCTCCGGCACGGATCACTTCATGTTTGCGGAAAAGAACCGCCGCGTGCACGAAGTCGTCACCGCCTGGCTGCGGGATTTCTTCCCCGTCAGCGGCGAGGCTGTCGGCATTGCAGCGCTCGACGAGCATCACTGAACAGCGACGCCGCCGACGCATCTGGCGTTGGCGGCTTCAGAGCTTGTCTTCGATCGGCCCCATGAGACGCGCATATTCACGTTCGGCGAGGCCGTAGGATCCGGCCGCCAGTTCCTCGAGCGCCTGCCGGTCGCGCAACTGGATACGGCCACGCACGGCTCGAATGGCGTGCTTGCCTTCGAGGATGTGCATGGCGGTCGTCACGCCCGAGCGACGCACCGCGAGCATCATGGCGATGAACTCGTGCACGAGCGGCAGGTCCGCGTCGTGGCTGCGGTCGAAACTCATCAGCAACCAGCGCGCCAGCCGCTCCTCGATCGTGTAGCTGCCATGCGCCAGCGCCGTGAAGGCGATCTGCACCATCATGCTCTGCTGATAGCGCAAGACGAGGCGCAGCACGTTGGGACGCTCGTTGATCCATTCGAGATAGCGCGCCGCCTCGATCGCCAGCGCGGTTCCGGGCAATTGCATCACGCTGCGCAACGCGGAGGTGTCGCCGATGCGTGTGAGATGATCGGTCATGCCTTCGAAGCCGACCATGCCGACCTCGATCGCCTCGGAACCCTCGGAGCGCGCGATCATCGAACACATGCCGCTTTCAAAGAACCAGACGTGGCTGATCGGCACGTCAGGCACGATCAGCTCCTGTTTGAGCTTCAGCTCGACGCGGTTGATGAAAGGCTCGATGAGTTTGTAATCGTCCGGCAGAACACGTTGCAGGACACCGTTGGTGGTCTGGACTGCGGACATGAGCGCTCCTCGCATGGCAA
>JAQGKM010000266.1 GCA_028290125.1 Hyphomicrobiales bacterium
TCGCTGGCGCGCGCCTTCATGAACCGCGCCCGCCCGCCCCGCGCGCCACGCTCCAGCAGCGGCTGGGACGACGAAGGCCCGCTCGATCCGGAAGAACGCCGTACGCATACGATGTAGCCAGCCGTCACACCGGCACGCGCACCGTCGCGCGCAAGCCGCCGAGCGGGCTTTGCCCGAGCTGGATGTCGCCGCCGTGCGAGCGCGCAATGTCACGCGCGATGGCGAGGCCGAGCCCGGTGCCAAAACCTTCCTCCAGCGTGCGCGCTTCGTCGCGCTGGTAGAAGGGACGGAACACGTCCTCACGCTCATGCGCCGGAATGCCCGGGCCATCGTCGTCGACATGCACGGTGAGAAAGCGCTTGTCGCACGCCGCGCTGATCTCGATCCGGTCGCCGTAGCGCAAGGCGTTCGACACCAGGTTTCCAAGGCACCTTTTGAACGCGTCGGGCCGCACGATCACGGTACTCTCGCCCGACACCTCGATCTGCGCGGGATGCCCCTGCCGCTCCGAATCCGCCTTCAACTCCTCGAGCAGCGCACGCATGTCGGTGGCCGACGCCGCTTCGCCCGCATCACCGCGCGCGAAGGCGAGGTACGCCTCCAGCATGCGCTGCATTTCCTCGATGTCTTTCTGCATGGCGTCGAACTCGGGGCCCTCGCCGAGCAAGGCCAGCGACAGCTTGAAGCGCGTCAGCACCGTGCGCAGATCGTGGCTCACGCCATTGAGCATCGCGGTGCGCTGCTCCATCGCGCGCTCGACGCGGCGCTTCATCTCCATGAAGGCGTAGCCCGCCTGCCGCACCTCGCGCGCGCCCTGCGGGCGCCATTCCGCATCGCGCCCCTTGCCGAAATCCTGCGCCGCCTGCGCCAACCGCAGGATCGGGCGGATCTGGTTGCGCAGGAACGCGACCGACACGGCGAGCAGCACCAGCGACGTGCCGAGCATCCACACGAGGAAGATGTGAGAGTTCGAGGCATAGGCGGCGTTGCGGTTGGCCACCACGCGCATCATCGAATCTTCAAGCTGGATGCGGATTTCAACAAGGCTCGAGCGCCCGACGGTGTCGACCCAGAACGGACGGCGCAGCTGCGTGGAAATTTCGCGCGACAGCGCCGCATCGAGGATCGAGAAGAATGGCTTCGGCAAGGCGGGCGGCAGCGGCTCCTTGGGCAGGAACTGCACGTCTAGCCCGAGCCGCTGCGCCGCGATCCGCTGCAGCAGAGCGACATTGTCGGGCGACGGATTGGCGCGATAGAGATCGGCGACCGAGGCGATGTCCTGCACTACCGCAGTCGACATGCGGAACGTCACCAGCTGCCAGTGACGCTCCATGAAGAAATAGGCGATCGCCGATTGCAGCACGACCATTGGCACGATGACGATCAGCAGCGAGCGCGCATACAGCCCCTTGGGCATGTATTCGGCGATGCGCCGCGCAAAGTTTCGCCAGACCGCGCGCGGACGTTCGAAATAGGCCGGGAAGTACGAGAGGCTCATCGTCGGCGCCTCAGCGGTCGAGCATCAGGCGGTAGCCTGCGCCGCGGGCCGTCTGCAGATGCATCGGGTTTGTCGGATCGATCTCGATCTTGCGCCGCAGGCGATTGATCTGCACATCGACCGTGCGCTCGTTGTTGGCGCCGCCCTCGCCCGCCAGCGTCTCGCGCGACACAGGTTCGCCCGCCGCATTGGCCAGCAGCCGCAGCATGAAGCGCTCGCGATCGGTCAGGCGGATGATCTCCTCGCCCTGCCGCAACTCGCCGCGTTCGAGATTGAAGCTGAACGCGCCGAACCGCACGCTCGGCACGGTCGCGACAACCGGCGCCTCGGCGCGCGCCGCGGTGCGCCGCAGGATCGAGGCGATGCGCAGCGACAATTCCTTGGGCTCGAACGGCTTCGACAGGTAATCGTCCGCCCCGACCTCGAGGCCGCGCACGCGATCATCCGTCTCGGTGCGCGCCGTGAGCATCAGGATCGGCACGTCGGAATCTTCGCGAAACCACGCGGCGAACTCGATCCCGCTTTCGCCCGGCATCATCACGTCGAGGATAATGAGATCGAAGTGCAGCGAACGCAGGCGCGCGCGCGCCTCGGCCGCCGCGCCGGCGGTCGTCACGCGATAGCCCTGCCCGGTGAGATAGCGGGAGATGAGCGCGCGAATGCGCCGGTCGTCATCGACAACCAGCAAATGGGGCGCATCATCGGCCAGCGGCGCGACGGGCGTTAGGGATGGCGCTGCTTCGTTCATCGCTCGCTCTCGGCCTTGGCGCCGGCGCGTCCCTCGCTCCAGACGAGAGAGGCCACGCGTTCGCGCTCAGAAGGCTCAATCATTGCGAACAGAAAGTCGACCGCTTTCGCGCGCGCGCCTTCGGGCAATTCGCCCAAGGCGCGCTCGAACCGGCGGCTTTGCAGTTCTGACAGGTCCATTGTCAGCCGGCGCCCCTTGCCGGTCGGATAGAGCAGGCGCTGGCGGCGGTCGCTGACGCCGGGCCGCGCCTCGACATAACCGCTGTCGAGCAATTCCTTCAGGACGCGATTGAGGCTCTGCTTGGTGATGCCAAGGATCTCCAGCAATTCGGCGATCATCAGGCCGGGATGACGGTTGACGAAATGCAGCACACGATGATGCGCGCGTCCGAAACCGATGTCCTCGAGGAGGCGGTCGGCGTCGCCGACGAAATCGCGATAGGCGAAAAAGAACAGTTCGATCAGATCGAACATCGGCGCGGGCGCTGTCGCCTCGCGTTTCTCGGCCACGCGTGCCGGCGTGCTCGCCTTGACGGCCTGATCCATGGGCATCCCTTGGGGCATCCCTTTTAAGTCAGCCATATTGACATATTTCAGGTTGATTGTTAGTCGTCAAGGCCCGCTTTTCGGACCGGAAAGCAGTGATCTCGAATGAAAAAGAGAGCGATCGGGACGGACCCGATCCTGCCGCGCTGCCTGCGCGACGGCGGCTCTCGTGCCAGGAGCGAGCCCTATGTCTGTTTTGCCCTTCGACCAGCGTGACGGTTTCATCTGGATGAACGGCGCGCTCGTGCCGTGGAAGGACGCGAAGCTGCACGTCCTTTCGCACGGGCTGCATTACGCCTCCTGCGTGTTCGAAGGCGAGCGCGCCTACAATGGCTCGATCTTCAAGATCACCGAGCATTCCGAGCGCTTCCGCCAATCGGCCGAAGTGCTCGATTTCGAGATCCCCTACTCGGTCGCCGAACTCGACGCGGCCAAGCGCCTGACCGTCGAGAAGAACGGCCTCACCAATTGCTACGTGCGTCCTGTCGCCTGGCGCGGCAGCGAGATGATGGCGGTCGCCGCCCAGCACGCGACGATCAACGTCGCGATCGCCGTGTGGGACTGGCCGAGCATGTTCGACGTCAACGAGAAGATGAAGGGCATCAAGCTCGACATCGCCGAATACCGCCGCCCCGATCCGATGTGTGCGCCCTCGCACTCGAAGGCCGCGGGCCTCTACATGATCTGCACGATCAGCAAGCACCGCGCCGAGCGCAAGGGTTTCGCCGACGCGCTGATGCTCGACTGGCAGGGCCGCGTCGCCGAATGCACCGGCGCCAACGTGCTGTTCGTGAAGGACGGCGCGATCCACACGCCGATCGCCGACTGCTTCCTGGACGGCATCACGCGCCGCACGGTCATCGGCCTGGCGAAGAAGCGCGGCGTCGAGGTCATCGAACGCCGCATCATGCCGGACGAACTCGCCACCCTGCAGGAATGCTTCATTTGTGGCACCGGCGCCGAAGTGACGCCCGTCTCGCAGATCGGCCCCTACAACTTCACGCCCGGCGCGATCTCGCGCCAGCTGATGGAAGATTATACGGCGCTGGTGAACGGGCAGAAGTGATTTCAAGGACGCGCGCCCCTCTCCCGCTGGGCGGGAGAGGGGGGCTCGCGAAGCGAGACGGGTGAGGGCGGCGCCGCTCGCACATGTTGAAGAAGGGGCGCAACACGCAACGCCCTCATCCGTCATGCTCCGCATGACACCTTCTCCCGCCAGTGCGGGAGAAGGAAGACGGCGCCCCTACTTCGTCCACCGCTCCGCAGCCTCGTCGTCGTGGCTCTTCGCATCGACCCAGCCGCCTGAGGTGCCGTCGCCGAGGTGCTGGCGTTTCCAGAACGGCGCCGACGTCTTCAGAAAATCCATCAGGAATTCCGCCGCGCAGAACGCCTCGCTGCGATGGAGCGCGCTCACCGCCACCATGACGATGCGCTCGCCCGGCGCGATCTTGCCGTAGCGGTGCAACATGACGACGCCCTGCACCGGCCAGCGCGAGCGGGCCTCGTCGGCGATGCGCTCCAGCTCTTTTTCAGCCATGCCCGGATAGTGCTCGAGTTCGAGCATCGCCAGAACGCCGCCCTCGTCGCGGCAGAGACCCGTGAAGGTCACGACGGCGCCGACATCCGTGCGTCCTGCGGTCAGTGCGTCAGCTTCCTTTTGCGGATC
>JAQGKM010000268.1 GCA_028290125.1 Hyphomicrobiales bacterium
GGCGGCGGCACCGCGCTCCTGCGCGCCCGCGTCGCCGTGTCGAAGCTCACCAGCGACAACACGGACGTCATGGCTGGCATCAAGATCGTCCTCAAGGCTCTTGAGGCCCCGATCCGCCAGATCGTCGACAATGCCGGCGTCGAAGGCTCGATCGTCATCAACAAGATCGGCGAGAACAAGTCGCAGACCTTCGGTTTCAACGCGCAGACCGAAGAATATGTCGACATGATCGAAGCCGGCATCGTTGATCCGGCCAAGGTCGTCCGCACGGCTCTGCAGGACGCCGCCTCGGTGGCTTCGCTGCTGATCACGACGGAAGCCATGATCGCCGACGCGCCGAAGGACAAGTCCTCCATGCCGGCGATGCCGGGCGGTGGCGGCATGGGCGGCATGGACTTCTAAGAAGTCCACGCCGACCAAGACGAAACATGGTTCAAGCCGGGCAGGCCCGGCTTGAACTGGCGGCATGGAATTCTAAGAAGTCCACGCCGACCGTACGGTCGGAATGATCGACTAAAGTCAGGGAGGGCCGCCGGTTGGCGGCCCTTTCTCATTCCGATACCTTGTCGGCAACAAGGGCAGTGTGACCGCGAAGGCACATCGGGATTTGATTCGGCCAAGCCATTTCAATAGGTTTGGCGGTGTCATATGATCGAAACCGCGCAGGCCGCAGCGACACGGGGGGCGGTTGCCAGCGTTTCAGACGCGCAGACATCTGCGTGTTTCAAACAACGCAGCCGATAGGGTCATGTCTCACAGAACCACCACCAGGGCAGATCTTCTCGAAGCGGTCTACGGAACCTGTCCGGGACTGTCGCGCGCGCAGGCGCGTGATGTCGTGGAACAGGCTCTCGATGAGATCTGTCACGCGCTTGTGCGCGGCGAGACCGTCAAATTGCGCTCCTTCGGCGCTTTCAGCGTGCGCGCCAAGCGCGCGCGTGTCGGACGCAATCCGAAAACCGGCGAAGAATATCCGATCACCGCGCGTCGCGTGCTGACCTTTCGTCCGTCGCCGCGGCTGATCGCCGCCGTCAACGGCGAAGAGAGCCCGGAAGATGAGCCGGTTCTCGGCCGCGCCTTGTCCAGCACCTCCGTCTGACACTAAATGACATGCATGACGACCCGGCCCGGCGCGCACCTGCGCGCCGTCGTGCTACTGTCGCCGCTTGCGCCGCTGACTTGAAAGACGCCCCATGAAAGCGCTGTCCCTTGCCGTTCTTGCCTTCGCCGCCCTGAGCCTCGGTCTTGGCGCCGTCGGCAAACTGGATGGCGGGGTTCTGCTCGGCGTCGCCTGCCTGCTCTGCGCTTACGCGACCTTTCGCTCGCAGCAGATTTCGACCTTCCTGAAAATCTTCGTTGCGATCTTCGCCAGCGAGACAGTCATCTTTGGATTGACGCTGACGGCCATCAAGCTCGGTTTCTGGCCCGCCTGGGCGCGCGAATACGTGATCCCCGACAGCCTGCCGCTGACCGTCGCGGTGTTCGCCATTCTGGTCTATGCCGTGTCGCATCTTCCCGTCGTGCGCGCGATCACCAGCATCGCGGACCGCTACTTCGAGAATTTCGAAATCGGCTCCGTGCGCATCTGGCCGCTCGCGCCGTTCACCGCGCCCGAGCGCCGCGTCGCTACCGCGATGGTCGTGTTCCTCGTGCTGATCAACCAGGCGCAGGTCGCCATCTCGGTGCGGCTGTCATTCTTCAACCGCGACTGGTTCAACGCCATTCAGGCCCGCGAGGAAGCCACCTTCTGGAACCTGCTACTGTGGGTGTTCACGCCGTGGGCGTTCATCTACGTCGCCAGCGCGATCATCGAATTCGTCGTGCAGTCCATGCTCATCATTCGCTGGCGCAACTGGCTGACGAGCCACTACATCGCGCGCTGGCTCGATGGCGCCACGCATTACCGCATGAGCCTGCTCAACGCCGACGCCGACAATCCCGACCAGCGCATCGCCGAAGACGTCAACCGCTTCATCGATGGCGGCTCCATCGGCTACGGCATCTACTCCTATTCGATCCTGCTGATCGCGACGCTGTCGTCGCTGGTGTCGTTTTCCATCGTCCTGTGGGGTCTCTCCGAAAACTTCACGATTCCCTACACAGACACCAGCATTCCCGGCTTCCTGTTCTGGGTGGCGCTCGCCTATGCGGCGCTCGGCACGGCGATCACGCACTGGATCGGGCGCCCGCTCGTCGCGCTCTATTTTGCACGCCAGCGCTATGAAGCCGACTTCCGCTTTTCGCTCGCGCGTTTGCGTGAATATGCGGAACAGATTGCGCTGCTCGGCGGCGAGCGCGCCGAGCAATCCTCGCTGCGCCGCCGTTTCGGCGCGATCATCGCCAATTATCTTGGCATCGTGCAGCGCCGCAAGCAGCTGATGGCGTTCACCTCGGCGTATGGGCAGATCAGCCCGATCATCCCCTACATCTTCACGGCGCCCTTCTACTTCGCGCAGAAGATCCAGCTCGGCGTGATGACGCAGACGGCCGGCGCGTTCGGGCGCGTCGAGGGCGCGTTGACGTTTTTCATCACCTACTATTCGTCGCTCGCCGACTTCAAGGCGGTGCTCGATCGTCTCACCTCCTTCGACGGCGCCATCGAGACGGCGCGCAGGCTCGACGCCAATCCGCCGCGCATCGACATCGCGAGCCACGCACAGAACACGATCGACGTGGCGAACCTCGACGTGCGTCTGCCGGATGGTCGTCAGGTGATCGAGACCGACGGCGTGATCTTCAAGGCCGGCGAAGCCGTGCTGGTGACTGGGCCGTCGGGCTCCGGCAAGTCGACGCTGTTCCGCGTGATCTCGGGCGTCTGGCCGTTCGGGCAGGGGCTCGTGCGCACGCCGGAAGGCAAGACGCTCCTGCTGCTGCCGCAGAAGCCTTACTTGCCGCAGGGCGCCTTGCGGCAGGCCGTGACCTATCCGAACGAAAGCGCGAATTTCAGCGATGCGCAGATCCACGATGCGCTGGTCGCCGCGCGCCTGCCGCTGCTGGCTCAACGCATCGACGAGGAGGGCGTGTGGTCACAGCGCCTGTCCGGCGGCGAGCAGCAACGCCTCGCCATCGCGCGCGCCTTGCTCGCCAAGCCCGACTGGCTGCTGCTCGATGAAGCCACGGCGGCGCTGGATGAAAATCTGGAAGCCGAGATCTATGGCGTCATCGCCGAGCAGCTGCCCGACACGACGGTGATCTCGATCGGCCACCGCTCGACGCTGCTCGCCTTCCACAGCCGCCGCATTCACATGCAGAAGCGTGGCGAAACGTTCGCGCCCGTCGATGCGGTGGAAGCTGCGGAATAAAGCTCTGGCGCGCGCGGCTCAGAAGCCGCGCGTGAAGGAGAGCGAGCCCGAGTCGCCCTTCACTTCCAGCATGCCGTTGACGAGATCCCAGCCCGAACGGTTGTGCAGGGTCACGAGATAGGCGCGCTCGAAGGCCATCTTGCCGGCGTCGCACTGCTTCTTCGTCAGCGCGACGGGACCGACCGCGAAGCGCTGGTTGCGCACCGGCCACATGGTCGCCGACCAGGTGTTGCAGCCCGAAAAGCCCGATCCACGGAACTGGCCGTCGATCTTCAGCGTCGCTTCCATCCCGGCCGGCAGCGGCTTGCCGTTCATGGCGCGCAGCGTCCAGTTGGAATCCTTGGGAAACGTCTTCTCTTCCTTCTGCGGTCCGGCCGCCGGGGCTGCGCCAGGCTTGGCGGCCTGCTGGGCGTAGGCGGCGCCCGCGACGGCGAGGCCAGAGAGGCTGAGAGCGAGAACAAGCGCACCGCGATGGAACATGATCGAATCTTCTCCGGAAAGAGTGGAAGATAGGCGGGCCTGCGCGTGATCGCAACGCCGGGCTGCTGGCTCAGGCTTTCCCGTCAGCGATGTCGGCCAAGCACTTCCTTCACGGCCGCCAGCAGATCGGATTCGGGCGCCGAGAACTGCGCCCGTGCGCGCAACTCCAGATAATCGGCGCGGTCCTTGGTGGAGGCGGCGAGTTCGGCGCCGAGCACGAGGTCGCGGATCGAGACCTCGCCCTTGTCGCGCTCGTTCGAGCCCTGGATGACGGCGCAGACCGACTTGCGCTTGTCGGCATATTTCATCTGCGCGTTCATGCCGGCGGCGCCGAGATAGAGCTCGGCGCGGATGCCGGCCGCGCGCAATTGCGCGACAAAGCCTTGGTAGCGAGCCATTTCGGCGCGATCGAGGACCAGCACGACGACAGGACCGCGCGCGGTGTCTCCACGCACGATCGGGCTGTCGATGGCGGTCAGCGCGGCGAGCAGGCGCGAGACGCCGATCGAGAAGCCGGTCGCCGGCACGGGCTCGCCGCGGAAGCGCGCGACGAGGCCATCGTAGCGGCCGCCGCCGCCCACCGAGCCGAAGCGCGTCGGGCGGCCATGCTCGTCCTTCGCCTCGAAGGTGAGTTCCGCCTCGTACACGGGGCCGGTGTAATATTCGAGGCCGCGCACCACGGCTGGGTCGATGACGATACGGCCGTCGCCGTAGCCGCCGGCTTCCACCAGCGAGGCGATTTCAGCCAGCTCCGCCACACCCTCTGCGCCACGCTCCGAACCGCCGATGGCGTCACGCAGGTTGACGATGGTGGCGTCGTTGCTGTCGCCGCGCGCGCTGGTGAAGGCCAGCACGCGATCGATCGCGGCGGAAGACAGATCGGCGCCCTTGGTGAAGTCGCCGGACTCGTCTTTGCGGCCCGAGCCGAGCAGCAGGCGCACGCCGTCCGTGCCGAGCCGGTCGAGCTTGTCGATGGCGCGCAGCACGATGAGGCGCTGCGCCGCGCGATCGTCGCCCGCGAGGCCAGCGGCTTCCAGCACGCCGTCCAGCACCTTGCGATTGTTGACCTTCACGACATAGTCGCCACGCTTGATGCCGACCTTTTCGAGCGTGTCGGCCGCCATCATGCAAATCTCGGCGTCAGCCGCGACCGAGGCCGAGCCGACCGTATCGGCGTCGAACTGCATGAACTGACGGAAGCGGCCCGGACCCGGCTTCTCGTTGCGGAACACGAAGCCCGAGCGGTAGCTGCGATAGGGTTTGGGAAGCTTGTCGTAGTTCTCCGCCACGAAGCGGGCGAGCGGCGCCGTGAGATCGTAGCGCAGCGACAGCCATTGCTCGTCATCGTCCTGGAAGGAGAACACGCCCTCGTTCGGCCGGTCGAGGTCCGGCAGGAATTTTCCCAGCGTCTCGGTATATTCGATGAACGGCGTCTCGACCGCCTC
>JAQGKM010000271.1 GCA_028290125.1 Hyphomicrobiales bacterium
GTGCGCTTCTCGGATGTCGCGTGGATCGGCAGCATGGCGCCCGAAGTGCGCGTCTGCTACGCGTGGCACACGACCGGCATCAAGACGTGGGACGATCTCGTCGCCCGCAAGGAGACGGTGTTCGGCAGCACCGCCAAGGGCACGGCGAATTACATGAATGCCTCGATGCTGCGCCGCGTGTTCGACATCAAGATCCGCCACGTGCTCGGCTTCCCCGGCAGCGCCGAACAGAAGCTCGCTCTCGAGCGCGGCGAACTCGATGCCGATTGCGGCTCGTGGAGCAGCCTGCCCGTCGAGTGGATCGCCGACAAGAAGATCAACCCCATCGTCTCCTTCTCGCCGTCGCGTGAAAGCAGCATGCCGGCCGATATTCCGTATGCCGGCAAGTTCGCCAAAACGCCTGATCAGCAGGCGCTTCTGGAAATCTTCGCGGCGTCCAGCGAGGTCGGGCGCCCCTTCATCATGTCGAAAGCCGTGCCGCAGGACCGCATCGAGACGGTCCGCAAGGCGTTCGACGCCAGCCTGAAGGATCCGCAGCTGCTCGCCGACGCCAAGAAGCTGAACCTGCCCATCCAGGGCATGACCGGCGCTGAGGCGGAAAAGATCATCGCGCATGTCTATCAGGCCAGCCCCGAGAGCATCGCCAAGGTTCGCGAGATCACCGAATGACGCTGGTCCTATCGACGCAGGACGCCGAAAAGGTCCTCACCATCGGCTCCGTGATCGCCTGTCTCGAAGAGACCTACGGCGATCTCGGGCGGGGCAGCGCGGTCTATCGCGGCCGGACGGATCTCTTCCATCCGACGACCGCACACATCGGCGAGGACGTCCCGGCCGCGCATCAGTTCAAGACGCTCGATGGCGCCATCCCGCGCCGGCACGTCGCGTCGATTCGCGTCACCTCGGACATCGTCGCTTTCCCGCGCGTCAACGGCGCGCGGCGGCGGATCAAGATCCCGGCGGCGGCCGACAAGACCTATGTCGGCCTCGTCTTCCTGTTCTCGTCCGCGACCGGCGAACTGATTTCGATCCTGCAGGACGGCATGCTGCAGAAATTCGCCGTCGGGGCCATCAACGCCATCGGGGCGAAATATCTCGCGCGTGAAGATGCGCGCATTGTCGGCCTGATCGGCGCCGGCAATCAGGCGGGTCCGCAGATCGCCGCCTTGCGCGAGGTTCGGGCGATCGAAGAGGTGCGCGTCTTCAGCCCCAAGCGCGACGAGACGGAGAGCTTCTGCCAGAAGATGCAGGCTGAACTCGACATCCGCTTCCACGTCGCCGACACGCCCGAGGCCGCCGTGCGCGGCGCGGACATCGCCGTGACGGCGACCAACAGCCGCGAGCCGTTCTTTCCGGGCGACTGGCTGACGCCCGGCATGCATCTGAGCGCCATGCAGCGCGACGAGCCGATGGAGTCATGTTTCACCAAGGCCGACATCAGCGTCTTCCACACGCGGATGAAGGAGCTTGAATATGTCTCGACGGATTTCGCCGAGATGGAGCGCAAGCATGATTTCGTCATGCGCGACCATCCGCCCGGCGAACTCGACTGGCAGGCCTTTCCCGATCTCGGCGAACTCGTGGCAGGCAAGATCGCGGGCCGCACGCGCGACGACCAGATCACCGTGTTCCTGAACAGCACCGGCGTCGGCGCGCAATTCACCGCCGTGGCGAACCTGATCTACGAAAACGCGAAGGCGGCCGGTCTTGGCGCCGAGATCCCGACATCGCTGTTCAACGAAACGATGCAGCCTTGAACGCAACTACCTTTTGCGGTCAGCTCAAGCGGCGAAGCGCGACGACGGCGTTCATGCCGCCGAAGGCGAAGGAATTGCTGAGCGCGACGTCGACGGTGCGCAGACGCGCCTCATTGGGCGTCACGTCGAGATCGCAGTCGGGATCGAACTTCGTGTAGCCCATCGTCGGCGGCACGAGTCCCTCACGGATGGCGTTGACGCAGGCGATCAGCTCGATGGCGCCGGATGCGCCGAGACAATGGCCGTGCATCGATTTGGTCGACGACACGCTCAGCCGTTTGGCGTGGTCGCCGAACACCGAACGGATAGCCTGAACCTCGATGCGATCATTCGCCCGCGTCGCCGTGCCATGCGCATTGATGTAATCGACCTCGTCACCCGAGATGCCGGCGTCGTCGAGACAGGCGCGGATCGCGGACGCCGGACCCTCGACCGTCGGCGACACGATATCGCTGGCGTCAGCCGACAGGCCGCAGCCGATGATTTCGGCGAGTATGGGCGCGCCGCGCGCGCGTGCGTGCTCGAGCGACTCGATCACCACCATGCCGGCGCCGTCCGCCAGCACGAGTCCGTCACGGTCTTCGGAGAACGGCCGACAGGCGTCGCGCGCAAGCACACGCATCGCCTCCCAGGCCTTCAGGATCCCGTATTGCATCGGCGTGTCGGCGCCGCCCGCCAGCATGATGTCGGCGCGACCGAGCCGGATCTGGTCCACAGCCGCGCTGAGCGCGTGATTGGATGACGAGCAGGCGGAGGTGACGCCGAAGACCGGTCCCTTCAGTCCCAATGTCAGGCTGACTTGCGCGGCCGCCGCGCCCGGCATGGCGCGCGGCACGGTGAGGATGTGCGCGCGCTTCTTGCCCTCGAGAAAGACGTCGCGGTAGCTGTCGTCCACGGCGTCGGCGCCCCAGACCGCAACGCCGACCACGGCGCCGATGCGGCGCGCGTCGAGCGCCGCGACATCGAGTTGCGCGTGAGCCGCGGCCTCGGCCGCAGACAGCGCGGCAAGCACGGAAAAGCGGCCCATGGCCGGACGGTGACGCGGATCGATCGAGCTGTCGTCGATATGGGCGATCTCACCGCCGACATTCGTCTTCAGATCGCGGCGGTCGAGCGTCAGCGGCTTCAGGCCGCAGCGGCCTTCGCGCATCGACTGCCAGATTTCACCGGCATTGGCGCCGATGGAACACAGTCCGCCAAGACCCGTGATGACGATCCTTGTCCTGCCCACCTCAGGCCTTCCTGTCCGCCAGGACCTGCACGGCTTCGACGAGATTGCCGACCGTCTTCAGAGAGGCCCATGCTTCGGCTGTGTTCTGGTCGATCTCGATGTCGAACATGTCTTCGAGATCGACGATGATCTCTGCGAGCTGAAGCGAGGTGACGCCGAATTCGTCGAGAGACCTGTCGAGACTGAGCGCCGAGGCGTCGATGTTCAGATGGCTGGCGATCACCTTGATCGTGGCCGCCGCGATATCTTGTGGCATGTGTTTCGGCTCCGAACCTGTCACGCGAGGATAGAGTCGTGGGCAGTAAACGCAAGCTCGGCAATTTCAGACCTCGTGCGGCAGGCAAAGAGCCATTGGATGCACGTTGGGGCGATGTGCATAATGTCGCCCGAGTCGACGAAGATGAGAGCGCCGCATGCGTTTGCTGCCCAGTCTGTTTCGCAAAATCGTGCACAAGGGGCGGCTGACCCTGATCGGTCCCGACGGGTCGAGCCACGAAGCCGGCCCGGGCGGCCTGCCCGACGTCACGATCCGCATTCTCGATCCGAAACTCGACTGGCAGATCCCGCTCGATCCCGAAGTGCGCGCGGCGGAAGCCTACATGGACGGAACGCTGGTCGTTGAAAACGGCACGATCCACGATCTGATGATTTTGATTTTCGGCAACAAGCGCCAGTTCGACATGCAGCCCGGCCAGATCTTCTGGAACGGCATGGCGCGACGCTTGCGCCGGGCGATGCAGCACAATCCTGTCGCCCGCGCCCGCGCAAATGCACGCGCCCATTACGACATCGGCAACGATCTCTTCCGCCTCTTCCTCGACCGCGACCTGCAATATTCCTGCGCCTACTTTCCGGACGGCGACGAAACGCTGGACGAAGCCCAGACCAAGAAGAAACGTCACATCGCCGCCAAGCTCTGCCTGAAGCCCGGCCAGACCGTGCTCGATATCGGCTGCGGCTGGGGCGGGCTCGCGCTTTACCTGGCGTCGGTTGCGGACGTGAAGGTTGTCGGCGTCACCCTGTCGGAAGAGCAGCATCGCCTTGCCCAGGCGCGCGCGCAGGCGGCCGGTCTCGCGGACCGTGTCGAGTTCCGCCTGACGGATTATCGCGCCGTGACGGAAACGTTCGACCGCGTCGTATCGGTCGGCATGCTCGAACATGTCGGCGTGACGCATCTGCGCGAATATTTTCTGCGTGTTCGAGATCGGATGAACGCCAACGGCGTCGCGCTCATCCACTCGATCTCGACGAAGTCGCCGCCCGGGATCACATCCGCCTTCCTGCGCAAATACATCTTCCCGGGCGGCTATTCGCCCTCCGTTTCGGAGACTTTCGCCAACATCGAGAAGACAGGATTGTGGGCGACCGACATCGAGATCTGGCGCGTGCATTATGCGCGCACGCTGGAAGAATGGCGGCGCCGGTTCCTTGCCGCGCGCGACGAGGGCCGGCTGCCGCCCGCCTACGATGCGCGCTTCCAGCGCATGTGGGAGTTCTATCTCTCCGCCTGCGAATGCGTCTTCGACTACGGCTCGAGCCACGTCTTCCAGATTCAGCTCGCACGTCAGCGCGACGGTGTTCCGCTGCACCGCAACTACATCGAGGAAACCGAAAGGCTCTACGCAGCGCGCGAGCCGGCGTTCATGGAGCGCCTGTGGGCGAGCGCGGAACTGCAAGCGCCCTTGACCCACGCGAACGCAGGTGCAAGCCTCTCGAAAGGATAAAGAAAAACGACCGGGAGGATACCATGCCAAAGAGCAGCCGATGGGCTTGTCTCATCGCCGCGGTGAGCTTCTTGACGTCGACGGTCGCCGCGTCCGCGCTTGATGTCGTCAATGTCGCGAATGTTTCCCGAACGCTGTTCAGCGTTCCGCTCTGGGTCGCACAGGACAAAGGCTTCATGCGCGCGCAGGGCATAGAGGCGACGAGCCGCATCCTCGACAACGCCGAAACCATCAATGCGCAATTGCGCTCCGGACAGGTCCAGATCGTGATGGGCACGCCGGAGGTCGTCATGATGGACGGCTACAAGGGCGGGAGCTTGCGCATCATCGCCGGCAACACGAGCAAGCTGCCGCATTTCATCATCACCCGCCCGGAGATCAAGACGCTCGCGCAATTGCGCGGCGCCAATTTCGGCATTCTCTCGGAAAAGGAAGGCACGACCTACATCGTGCGCGACATCGCCAAGGCGATCGGCCTCGGCCCGAACGATTACAGGATGACCGCTGTCGGCGGCGCGCCGACACGCTGGCGCCTGTTGAAGGAAGGCAAGATTGACGCTGGGCTGCAACCATTTCCGTTGAGCTACGAGGCCGTGGCGGCCGGCTTCAACAATCTTGGATCGGCCGACAGCTATGTGCCGGACTGGCAGTTCACGTCGATCAACGCGGATGATGCGTGGGCGCGTAACAATCGTGACCTCGTGGTGCGCTTTCTTCGCGCGATGAAGCGCGGTCGCGACTTCATGGAGGCGAACCCCGGCGAGACGGCGCAGATCGCAGCCCGCGAACTCCAGACGACGCCGGAGCTCGCCACGCGCGCGCTCGCTGAAGCCAAGGCGATGAACATTCTCGACCCCGAACTCGACATCACACAGCCGGGCTTGAAGAAGGTTTTCGAAACGCTTCAGCTCACCGGCGACATCGCAGCAGACCAGCGGTTCGATCCCGCGAAGTTCACCGATCTGTCCTATCTGCAGGAAAGCCGCAAGGCGCAGCCCTGAAGTTTGCGACCCAAGGAGCATCTCATGAACCGCATTCTTCTTTCAGCAGCCGCGACGGTTCTGCTGGCGTCAGCCCATTCCGCCTCTGCACAGACCGACGCTGCGAACGGCGTGCTGCAGACGCATCGCATTTCCGCCCAGATGGCGCACGAGATGGTCGGCGCCGCGGTCGCGTCCTGCACGGCGCAGGGCTACAAGGTGAGCGCCGTCGTGCTCGACATGGACGGCATTCGGCAAGCGCAATTGCGTGGCGACGGCGCCGGGATCCACACGCTCGAGAGCTCGTTCCACAAGGCCTACACGGCCGTGACCTTCGAGATCGACACGATCGAACTGGTCGAGCGCTCGAAGACCGGGCCGGTCTCGACATCCATCGCCAAGATCCCGAACCTGCTGCTCGCGCAGGGCGGCATCATCGTCAAGGTCGGGAACGAAGCGATCGGCGCACTCGGCGTCGGCGGCGCGCCTGGCAGCGACCTCGACACCCGCTGCGCGCGCGCCGGCGTCGACAAGGTGCGCGACCGCCTGCGCTGAAGCTCCCGCGCGAACCCCACGGTTGAAACCTTGCGCCAGTCGCCTCGTTAGCCGTCGCTTGTGTCCTGGCGCGCGGGAGTTCGACCCATGTCCGATTACGACTTCTATTACTGGTCCATTCCGTTTCGCGGCCAGTTCGTGCGCGCTGTCCTCGCCCATGCCGGCAAGTCCTGGACGGAACGCGGCGACGAAGCGATTTCGGCGTTGATGGAAGGGCCGGTCAAGGACATGCCCGCGCCGTTCATGGGGCCGCCCCTGCTGGTCGACAAGAAAGCCGATGTCGCCGTCGCGCAGATGCCGGCGATCATTCTCTATCTCGGCGAGACGCTGAAGCTGATGCCGGAGACGCCCGCCTTGCGCGCGCTCACGATGAAGGTCGTCAACGACGCCAATGATGTGATCGACGAGATCACGCTGGATGGCGGGCGCGAAATGTGGACCGAGAAAAGCTGGCGCGCCTTCGTCCCGCGTCTCGAAAAGTGGATGTCGTTCTGGGAAGAAACGGGGCGCCGCCACGGCCTCACGAAGACGTCCGGCTTTCTGCTGGGCGGCGATGCGCCGGGCATTGCCGACGTGGTGACCGCCACCCTTTGGTCGACGATGACGGACCGCTTCGACGAGATCGGGAAGATCCTCGACAAGACTGCGCCGATGACGGCCGCCTTGACGCGTCGCGTCGCCGACCTTCCGCCGTTGGCGAAACTCGCCGCCAAGGCGCGTGAAGATTATGGCGACGCCTATTGCGGTGGAAAGATCGAAGCCTCGCTGCGTCGCGTTCTCGGCGCCTAGCCATGCCGGAGCGAGATGTCAGCCGCCACTGATGGCTGTCAAGATGTAGACATCCGTCCCGGCGGCCAACCGCGTGTCGAGGCGGGCGCGGTGGCCGTCCACGAAGATGCTGACGTGTCGGCGCACGGCGGGACTGCTGTCGCGGATGCAATCGCCCATGCCCGGCCAGCGCGCATCGAGTTCATCGATCAGTTGCCCGACAGTTGCAGCCTGCGCCGTCAGGCGCGGTTGTGCATCCGGGAACAGGCGCATCAGCAACGGCGCAAGCCTGACGTCCAGCGCGCCCGAAGTCATGATGCGCCTGTCGCCTCGTCGAGCACCAGCGTCTCGACGGACGAGATCACCGGCAGATGCTGGGCGATGCAGGACCAGGTCTCGCCCTCGTCGCGGCTGGCGAAGACGCTGCCAGAACTCGTGCCGAAATAGACGCCCGCCTTGTCGAGCGAATCCGTGGCGAGCGCCTGACGCAAAACGCCGAAGAAGGCGCCGTCCTGCGGCAGGCCCTCGCGCATCGCCTGCCAGCTCTCGCCGCCGCTGCGCGTGCGCCACACGGCTGTCTGGGCGTCCGGCATGTAGCGCCCCTTCGAGTCGCCATTGAGCGGCACGAGGTAAAGCATGTCCGGATCGCGCGGGTGCGTGGCGGCAGGAAATCCGAAGGATGACGGCAAGCCGGCTTCGATGCTCTCCCACACGCGCCCGCCATCGTCGCTGCGATACATGCCGCAATGGTTCTGCTGATAGAGGCGTGGCGAGCCCGGCGCCTGCACGAGCGAGTGCACGCATTGCCCGAACACGGGATAGCGCTGATCCTCGGGCAGGAAGTCGCACCGCGTGCCGCTGTTGCGCGGCTCCCAGCTCGCCCCGCCATCGGCGGAGTGAAAGACACCGGCGGCTGAAATTCCAACCCAGATCTGGCGTGCATCCGCGCGGTCGACGACGATGGAATGCAGGATCAGACCGGCGCCGCCGGGGCTCCATTCCGGGCGCGTCGGATTTTTCTGCAAGCCGTCCAGATGCTCGAAGGTCGCGCCCGCGTCCTCGCTGCGAAACAGCCCGGCGGGCTCGACGCCGACATAGAGCGAGCGGTCGTGCAGCGCGAGACTCCAGACCGTCTTGATGGGCGCAACGCCGCTCTCATAGGTGAGCCCCGCACGCGAATGCGTCCATGTGCGGCCACGGTCGAGGGATTTCCAGACCGCAGGTCCAAACCACTCGCTGCCGCCGCCGGCGTAGATCGCGCCTGTGGCGGGATCGCCGATGGCATGCTGGATCGGCCAGGTTTCGCAGAACGGGCCGCTCAGCGCCCAGCTGCGGCGGCTTTCGTCGCTCTCGAGAATGAAGACACCCTTCTTGGTGCCGAGCAGCACGAGAACTGTCTTTGCCATGCCGACCTCTGCACATGAGGTGTCGCGAGACGTGTCCAGCTTTGCACCGGGAAGGCACGCCGTCGCGATTGGCCGCGACGCCTGAAGGTTCAATTCATGCGCCCGCAAGTCAAGCTGAGCGTGAATGCGTCATCCAGTGGCGGCGAGGCCGGGCGTCGATTCAGCGAACATATCGGCGATGCGCGCGGCGCTGACGGCTGGCGAGAAAAGATAACCCTGCCCCACGGCGCAGCCGGCCTCGATGAGGCGGTCGCGAATGGCCTGGGTTTCGATGCCTTCGGCCACCGGCTTCATTTCAAATTCACGCGCGATGGCGAGGCTCGCCTTGACGATGCTCCAGGCGTAGCGGTCCTCGTCGCAGACAGCGACAAAACTGCCGTCGAGTTTCAGCTCCGCAAAAGGCAACGTGTGCAGCGACGCCAGCGACGAATAGCCGGTGCCGAAATCGTCCAGCGCCATGCCGACGCCCTTGATGCGAAGGCGCGTCATCGCACAGGCGATCTTCATGTGGTTCGACGTGATCGACGCAGTCTCGAGCAGTTCCAGCGTCAGCGCGCCGGCGGGCAGATCCGACTCGGCGAGCGCGGAAAGAACCGTGTCGTGAAAGCGCGGATCGACAATGACTTCGGGCGAGACATTCACCGACACGGTCGCATCCGGGCTGACGCGCCGCCAGATCGCGGCATCCGCGCAGGCCTGCCGCATCAGGCTTTCGGTCAATTCAAACGAAAAGCCGGCGCTTTCCAGCATCGGGCAGAAAATGCCGGGCGACACCGCGCCGATCAGCGGGCTCGAACATCGCGCGAGCGCCTCGACGCCGACGATCCGGCCCGTCTCCATGTCGACCTTGGGCTGGTAATCGGGCCTGATGGCGCCGGACCGGAAGGCCGAGAGGACGTCTTCGAGATTGAGATCAGGCCGCGGACGCCCCGGCGCGTCGCGACAGACGCGTTTGGGAATGTTGGCGAGCTTCTGTTTCAGAACGCCGATGTTGATCGGCTTGGTCAGCTCGCCCATGTCGCGCAAGCCGAGCGCGCGCACGTAGCGGCGGACGACGTCGCGCACGCGACCATCCTGTCCGGACATCACCAGGATGGCCGGCGGTTCCGGCAAGGCGCACAGGAGATGCAGCACTTCGATGCCGTCATTCGCCCCAAGGGACAGATCGAGCAGGACGAGATCGGGTCTCGCGCCGACGAGAGCCGCCGGAGCCTCCTCGAGCGAAGCGATTTCATCGACGGCGAAACCCAGCATCGTCGCAACGCGCGAGATGATCATGCGCTGCAGGCGGTCATCATCGACCACCAGTATGCGCGACGCCTCGAGATCAGCAATCGACATGGCCATCCCTTCAGGCGCTTCGGCGCAGGAGCGAGGCCGCGTGCGCGGCTTCGTTGACGAAACTCGAGATCTGCCGGTCGAGAGAGGATGAGACGCCTGTCTTTACCGAATGCTCGATCTGTTCGGCCGCGTCCGCAAGGCTGGTCAGGCCCAGCATACCGGCGGACGATTTCAGCGCATGCCCGTGCGCGCCGAGATCCTGACGCGCGACATTCGGCCGCTTCATTTCGGCAAGCCGCGCATTGAGGTCGGCGAGAAAGATGTCGATGGCGGCCTCTACGTAGTCCGCTCCGAGTTCCTCGCGCAGGTTTTCCAGGACGGCCGCGTCGGACACAGGTCCGTGTGCGACAGGCGGCGCAGAAGGAGCAGGCTTGTGGCTCGTCGCCGAAATGTCATGCACGTCCACGCAGACGCTGATGGCTTCCAGCAGACGCTTGCCGGTGATCGGCTTGGTCGCGAAGCTGTTGACGCCTGCGGCAAGCGCCGCCTCGCGATCCTCCACGAACGCGTTCGCCGTCAACGCCACGATCGGCACGCTCGCGAAGGGCTCCGGCAAGGCGCGAATTTCCCGCGTCGCCGACAGGCCGTCGAGCTGCGGCATCATGACGTCCATCAGGATGAAGTCGAAATGCTCGGCGGATGCGCGTTCGACGGCTTCGCGGCCATTGCCGACGAAGGTCACGTGGGCGCCCATGAGTTCGATGATGCGGCCGAGCGCGAACTGATTGGTCGGGTTGTCTTCGGCGAACAGCACCTGCATGCCCGCGAGCGCGCCGTGCATGCCACCCTTGGGAGACGAGGCCGCCTCCGACTCGCTCGAGGCGTCGGCTCTCGGAGGCGGCGACAGGCTGTCGCGCAGCGCTTCGATGAAAACCGGCTTCTTGACGAACCCTGAAAAGCCCGAGGCGCGAACGTCCGCTTCCGTCAGGAAGTCTTCCCACGCGTGAATGAGGAACGGCTCGATCGTCGGATGAGGACCGCTCGCCGCTGTGTATGCACTTATCCCTTCCGGTGGCGCGATTGCCTGGTCGACAAGGAGAATGCGACGGCCGTCGCAGATGCGGCTCTCCAGCCACGCGCACGCATCCGCAATCGTCGCGAAAACGGCGACGTCCGCGAACACCGGTTCAAGCTGGCGCAGCAGCAAAGCGCTCTCGAAGGCGTTCGTCGATGCGACGGCGATGACCGACGTGTCGCGAACCTGCGGCGCGGGATCGCCGAAAACCTTCAACGGAAGCTCGACCACGAACGTCGTGCCGACGCCGAGCGTGCTTTCGACGTTGATCTGTCCGCCCATGCGGGTCGACAGCTTGCGGCAAATGGCAAGGCCGAGGCCGGTGCCACCGAACCGGCGCGAGATCGAACTGTCGATCTGCGAGAAATCGCGGAACAGATCGTTCAGGTTTTCCTGCGCGATGCCGATGCCGGTGTCCTCGACACGGATCACGAGATGCGAACGACCCTGCTCGTCGACCTTGCACGACAGATCGAGCAGGACATGGCCTTCCGAGGTGAACTTGATGGCGTTGCCGAGCAGGTTCAGCAGGATCTGGCGAAGCCGGCCCGGATCGCCGACGATCCCGTGCGGAACATCGGGCGCAATCAGGCAGCCGACCGACAGCCCGGTCGAATGCGCCTTCGGCGCCACGAGCTCGATGGTGTCGCGGACCAGCCGATGCAGGTCGAACTGGATGTCCTCGAACTTCAATTCTTCGGCGTCGAGTTTCGAAACGTCGAGAATGTCGTCGATCAGTTGCAGGAGATGCTCGGCGGAGCCGCGCGTCACATCGAGATAATGCCGCTGCGATTCATCGAGATGCGTGGTGGCGATCAGGTCCACCATGCTGAGAACGCCACCGAGAGGCGTGCGGATCTCGTGGCTCATCGTCGCCAGGAACGCCGTGCGTGCGCGGCTGCCCGCCTCGGCCTTGTCGCGCGCGTCTTCAAGCACGCGCTGAACCAGCTTGCGGTCCGTAATGTCGTTGAACGTCTTGACGTAGCCGCCGTCCGGCAACAGCGTGGTGCGGATTTCAAGAACCACGTCGCCGCCGAAACTGTGCTCTTCGGTCCGGCTTTCCTTGCTGATGTTGAAGGGCAGATGGATCGCCGGAAACGGCAGCTCGAAGAACGAAGCCGGCATGTTGAGGAGGCTGCGCGCCCGATCGTTCATCACCACCACATCGTTGGCGGCGTCGATCATCAGGATGCCTTCCTGCATGTTGACCAGCGTCGAGGCCAGCACACGAGTCTGGATGAGCAGGCTGTCACGCGTGCCGTCCAGCCGGAACCGCTGGATCACCCCCCAGATGATGGTCGCGCCAAGAAACACGGCGACGAGAAAGAGAAGCTGCCAAAGCGAATTCTTGGCGGCCTCGTAATCCGCCAGCGCCTCGACGGTCGCGACCGACACCGTGACGACGAGCGGGAACGCGGCGACACGCCTGTAGCTGATGATGCGGTCGACGCCATCGACGCTGCTCGGCGCCTGGAACGTGCCACTGGACGAATGCGCAAGATCGCGAAAAAGCGTGGACGAGGAGATGGATTTTCCGAGCACGTCGGAGTTCATGCCGCCGCGCGCGCGGATGATGCCATCCGTGCCGACCAGCGTGATCGCGCCGCCGGAGCCGACATCGATGGATTCATACAGGCGCGACAGATGATACGGGTCGATCGACGCGACCAGCACGCCGCCGAAGCTGCCGTCTTCCTTCCTGATCTTGCGCGTCAGCTGGATGGTCCAACGATTGCTGACGCGCCCGAGCACTGGCTTGCTGATGAAGAGAGTGTCGGCAGCCTCGTCGACATGAACCTTGAAGTGCTCGCGATCGCTGAGATCGACGGTCCCGACCGACGCGAGATTGGAATTTCGCAGCAGGCCGTCCGGGCCGATGATCGCCATCTGGACGGCGAGGTCGGAAAGATAATAGTCGCGGCTCGCCCAGCTCTCGATTTCGAAGCCGACCGCATCCTTCTCATACTGGCTGCGGATGAACAGCAGCGCCTGATCGATGCTCTTGATCGAACGGACGATGTGCTGCTCGAAGGCGCGCGTGAGATTTTCCGTCTGCACATACGCGTCCTTGAGCGTGCGCGCGCGCTGGTCGTGCAGATACATGGCAAGGGCGACATAGGCCACCACGAATGCGGCCAGTCCCAGGAAGGTCGTCGTCTGGACGGTCGCGGCAAAAAAGCGCCGCGCGGTGAGTGGCGCACGCGTGCGCTTGGTGAGGCGCCCCGCCATCATGACTGGAGTGACCGCCGGTCAGAGAAAATCCCGCTCGCCCGCGTGGCCATCGATGAGGCGTCGAAATGCATGTCTTCTGACCTGTCCTGCAAGTGCGCTGGATTGCTTGAGGTAAGACAAGGCAGACCCGTGCCGTGCTTGCGCCAGCGTCAGACTTTGCCTGTCAAACTTTAGCTGAACGTGCGCGACAATTGTTAAGCTTCCCCTACTTGGAAGTAGCTAAAACTCTACCGATGCTGAGATTTCGGAAATTAAATTCAATATTGCGGTAATTCGGGAGCCGTCGCTCGCAAGCTTCGAACGAATAGGGC
>JAQGKM010000327.1 GCA_028290125.1 Hyphomicrobiales bacterium
TGCGCGTAATAGAGCGCCTCATAGGCCGACTTCTTGAGGATCGAAGACTCGCTCGGCGTTACTTCCGACAGGATGGTGGTGAAGACGGCGTTCTTCTTGTGGGTGATCGCCGTGACGATCATCGACATGTTGAAGTCCTCGAGCGCGACATGTCCGTGGCTCTCGCCGAACGGACCCTCCGGCTCCAGCATTTCCGTATCGATGTAGCCTTCGACGACGATCTCGGCGTCGGCGGGAATTTCGAGATCGACGGTCTTGCACTTCGTCACGCGCAGCGCACGTCCGGCGAGGCCGCCCGCGACCGCCATTTCGTCCTGCGAGGTCGAGAGCTTCTGCGGACCGGTGAACATCACCACCGGCGCGCAGCCGACCACGATGGCGACCGGCATCGGCTTGCCCATCTTCTGGTACTTCAGCCAGTGCAGGTAGCCGCCGGCGCCGCCGAGGCGCGCGGCCATGCGCACGCCCAGCCGATCTTCCGCCTTCAGGCCGGCGCGATAGGTGCCCATGTTGCGCACGCCCGTCTCCGGGTCCTTCGTCACGCAGCAGGTCGCGGTGAGATAGGGCGCGGCGTCATAGCCCGGCGTCGAGATCGGCACCGGCAGGCGCGACAGGCCTTTGCCCGGCTGCTTCAGCTCGTCGCCCGTGATGACCACGTCGTGGCACGGCGCGACCTCGATGAACTCCGGCGCGATCGGGTTGTCGATGGCGTGCATCCAGATCTCGCCGAGCTCCTCGACGGGCACGCCCATGCCGGCCGCATAGATCTCGTCGGACGCCGCGAGCGCGCCGCAGACCACCGGCATGTCGTATTTCTCGCCCTTCGAGCCGACGACATTGGTGAACAGGAAGGCCTTGCGCTCGCTCTCCGGATAGCCGCCGACGAACTGCCAGCGCATCAACGGATGCAGCTCGGTGTCCTTGTTGATCGGCCGGTCGATCCGCAGGAGAAGGCCGCGCGCTTCGAGATTGGCGAGGTGTTCCTGGAAATCGGCGGGCGCGCTGCGGCCCTTCTCGGCTGTCATGTCGTCTATCCTCCCCCGGCTTGAGCATCGCGAAGGGCGCCGGTTCGGTTGCTTTGTTATAGACCTTAGTTTAGCGGTGCAACCTGTCAGAACCGGGCGCGACCGGCCCAAGTCGGCCCCCGGAACCAGACTGGAATTCCCGAGGAAAGCGTCAGCCATGAGCACGACCGGCACGAACAATTTCTCCTCCATCGGCAAGCCGATGCCCCGCAACGAGGACGCCCGGCTGCTGACCGGCAAGGGCCGTTTCACAGACGATTTCGCCATTCCCGGCCAAGCTCATGCAGTCATGGTCCGCTCGCCCCACCCGCATGCGCGCATCGTCTCCATAGACACGACAGCTGCGCTCGCGATGCCGGGCGTGCTCGGCGTCTTCACGGGGGCGGACGTTGCGGCCGACGGGTTGAAGCCGGTCCCGCACGATCCCATTCCGAAAACCAAATACGACATGAAGCTCGCCGGCCCCGGCGGCTCGCCGATCTTCATCGGCCCGCACATGCTGCTGCCTGCCGACAAGGCGCGCCACGTCGGCGAAGCCGTCGCCATGGTGGTGGCCGAAACGGAAGCGCAGGCGCAGGACGCGGCCGAAGCGGTCGAGGTGGATTACGAGGTCCTGCCCTTCGTCGTCGACCAGCGCGAGGCGATCAAGCCCGGCCATACGCCGGTGTGGGACGAGACGCACGACAACGTCTTCGTCGACACCACCTTCGGCGATGTCGCCGGCACCGACGCGGCTTTCGCGAAGGCCGACCATGTCGTCAAGATGGACATCTACATTCCGCGCGTCACCGGCGTCACCATCGAGCCGCGTTCGGCTCTGGGCGATTTCGATCCGGCGACGGGCCGCTACCTGCTCCATTGCGGCGGCGGCGGCGCCGTGCGCCAGAAGAACGAGCTGGCGCTCGTGCTCGGCGTCGAGCCCGACCAGGTGCGCGTGCTGACCTTCGACGTTGGCGGCAATTTCGGCACCAAGAACCGCGTCTATGTCGAATACGGGCTCGTCATGTGGGCGGCCAGGAAGGTCGGCCGCGCGGTGAAGAACACCATCTCGCGGTCGGAGGCCTTCCTCACCGACTATCAGGGCCGCGATCTTGCGGTGAAGGCCGAACTGGCGCTCGACAAGAGCGGCAAAATTCTCGCCATGCGCTCCGACAACATGTCGAACGCCGGCTCGCGTTGCGTGTCGCTGTCGCCGCTCGGCAAGGGCTCGGGCCTCATCACCGGCTCCTACGACATTCCGGTGGCGACGCTGCGCGCGCGCGCCGTGTTCACCAACACCGTGCCGACGCAGGCCTACCGTTCGTCGGGCCGCCCGGAGGTGAATTTCGTCATCGAGCGCCTGATGGATACGGCGGCGCGCGAATGCGGCTTCGACAAGGTCGAGCTGCGCCGCAAGAACCTCGTGCGTCCCGACCAGTTCCCCTACACCAATGCCGTAGGCGCCACCTACGACAGCGGCGAGTATGAAAAGAACATGGACTGGGCGATGGACATCGCCGACTGGAAGGGCGCCGAAGCCCGCCGCGCGGAAGCCACGGCGCGCGGCAAGCTGTATGGCGTCGGACTGTCGAACTATGTCGAGTCCTCCATCGGCACGCCCAAGGAACGCACCGAGATCACCATCCACCCCGAGGGCAAGGTGTCGTGCGTGATCGGCACGCAGCCCTCCGGACAGGGCCACGAGACCAGCTTCGCGCAGGTCGTCGCCGATCTCTGTCACGTGCCGGTCGAGACCGTGACGATCATCATCGGCGACACCGATATCGTGAAGGTCGGCGGCGGCTCGCATTCGGGCCGCTCGATGCGTCATGCCGGCACGGTCATCTCGAAGGCGAGCACGCTGCTGATCGACAAGGGCAAGGCCATCGCCGCCCATGTGCTCGGCAAGCAGAAGGACGAGATCACCTTCGACGACGGGCGTTTCCATCATGCGGCGACCAACCGCACCTTCTCGATGTTCGAGCTGGCGGCGGAAGCCGCCAAGGCCACCTTGCCGGACGATCTTGGCGACGGCCTCACCATCGGCCTCACGAATGAAATGCACGAGCCGGTGTTCCCGAACGGCACCGCCATCTGCGAAGTCGAGATCGACCCGCAGACCGGCTGGATCGACATCAAACGCTACGCCACGGTCGATGACGTCGGCCGCTGCATCAATCCACTGATCGTGCACGGCCAGACGCATGGCGGCATCGCGCAGGGCGTCGGACAAGCGATGTGGGAGCTGTTCCAGATCGATCCGGACTCCGGCCAGCCGCTCGCCGGCTCGTTCATGGACTACGGCATGCCGCGCTTCGACAACCTGCCGTCGTTCCGCACGGAAATCGCGCAGGTGCTGTCGCCGACCAATCCGCTCGGCATCAAGGCCGGCGGCGAAGGCGGCACGACGCCGGCCCTGTCGTGCATCGTCAACGGCGTGGTCGACGCGCTGAAGGAGTTCGGCCTGCGCGACATCACCATGCCGGTGACGCCGTACCATATCTGGCAAGCCATTCAGGACGCGAAGAAGCGGGCGGCTTAAGTAACGTCGAACGTCGCCAAGTAAACGTACGAGCGACGCATGCAGTCCCCCTCCCCCTTGTGGGGAGGGGCCAGGGGTGGGGGTCGTGAGGCCTCTGCCAGAGCGTCGAACGAATGGCGGATACAACATTCGCAGGGACGGCAAACACCTCTCGACCCCCACCCCGCTCGGGCTGCGCCCGAGTCGCCCTCCCCACAAGGGGGAGGGAAAAGAACACCACACGGGAGAGAAACATGACCACCAATATCGAAATCATCTGCTTCCCCGGCGCGCCGAACCTTCCGATCTTCGTCGCGCAGGAGAAGGGTCTGTTCGAGCAGGCCGGCGTCACCGTCAACCTCACCACCACGCCGAGCTCCG
>JAQGKM010000375.1 GCA_028290125.1 Hyphomicrobiales bacterium
ATTATGGCGAGCGGCTCGCCATTCTCGGTTGAGAAAAGCAGGACGAGCCCAACATAACGATGACCAGGAGCGGCGGGATTTTCTTGCGGACAACCTCGGTCCCGGTCTTCTGCATCGATATGATGTCAGAATTAATCCGGACGGCACTGATGCCAAGTTTCGGAATAACACCATCCATGGACTTGAGGCTGTAATGCGCATGTTCTCGCGCTGCGGGTACAAGGCAGTCCGAACGTGTTCGCGACAGTCCGCGCCCCTGCGCGAGTTCAAAGTAGGAATCCTCCAGGGCGGCCATGCAGTCCGGCATCGTGAGCAAGCGTTCGACGTCGTTGTTTGAAAGAATCAAAGTCATGGGGACATCCTTTGCATCGGTTCTGGATCGTGCGGCCGGACTAGCTAGTACCCACGAACTGCGGGAACAGGTCGTCAAAGGTGAACCGTTGCCGGGTTAGGCCCTGCTCGTGCGCGAAGCCCGTGATCATGTCTATGTTCTTCCGGTTGCTCGCAGTCGCGCCGTGCTGCCAAGGATCGGCGCCGACGATGTCCTCCTGCTCCTGCCAGGCGGAGCGATACCAGACGAGCGGCAAGAGCCGCGCATTCTCCATCCGCTTCATGGCGATCTTCTTCGATGCGTCGAACGCTTCGAGCAGCGCCTCGCCCAACCATGGATGACAGTCGGCGACGTCCTGGCGAATAGCCAGGAGATGCATGATCGGGAACAGGCCCGTCTTCCTGTAATAGGCGATCTCTTCCTGCTTGAAGTCAGGAAACAACTGCGCGACTCGCGGATCATTCTTCTTGATCGGGTCGATGCGATCGGGATGCAGCACGGCGTCGAGCTCGCCTTCGGCCAGCATGGCCTCGACGCTCTGTCCCGGTCCGAGCCGGTGGATCGTGACGCCCGGCGGAAGGTCGAACTCAACGATCTCGTCCAGCTCGCAATACCATTCGATGGACGTCTGCGGGACATTGTACTCATGTTCAAGGATGCCGCGGATCAGGACGATATTGGTGAACTGCAGCTGCTTGACGCCGATCTTCCGGCCGATCAGATCCGCCGGCACGCGAATGCCCTTGGTGGTGTTGATATAGATGAAGCCGTGACCGAAGCGCCGGCTCAGGAACACCGGCACGCCCGTCGAGGCGAACCCATGGTCGCGCGCGATGACATGCGACGACACCGACACCTCAGCCATGTCGAACGCGCCCTCGTTGAAAAAGCGCGTATGACGCGTGATCGAATCCATGTTCGTCACCATCGTGAGGTCAACGCCCTTTGGCGTAACGACGCCCTCGCGCAGCGCGCGAAGGATTTCCATGTCGTGGCACGCAATGGTCAGGGGAATATTCGCCATGGCAGCAAGGTCTTTCAGATCGAGAAGCGAAAGGTCAGAGTGATGACCGTAATCCGCAGGTTTACGGCGAATGCTTCAAGCGACGTGAGCGCCGTGAAAACCGCGCTCACGCAAAAGCTTCACGAACGCGCGCATCCAGACGTCGTAATCGGGCCTTCGCCAAGCGGTCACAATGGCGCCGTCCGTCACCGCCGATCCCGGCTCATGCACCCAGATGCAATTGGCCGCGCGTACGTCGGCCTCGAGGACGACATTTGCGCTGATCCGTCTGCCGGTGATGCCTGCCTGATGCAGCGCTTCGAGGATGACGTTGGGTCCGTGGCAGATGCCGGTTACGGGTTTGTCGTTCTCGACGAAGTGCCGGACGATATCGATGCAGCGCCGATTGGACCGCAGATACTCGGGGCCAGGCCCGCCCGGTATCACGAGCGCATCGAAGGTCACGGGATCGACGTCGTCGAACGCGATGTCGACATTGATGATCCATCCCGGCCGCTGTTCAAATGTATCGACAGCGCCTGCCGCACCGCCGGCAAAGATCACTACGGTCCGCGTCGGCTTCTTGACGGCGGCGGCAATGACGATGTCGTGCCCTTCTTCGAGCAGACGATAGTAGGCGTAGTCGTGGATGCCGCAACTGGTCGATTCTGCCAGGAGGAAAAGAATGCGCGCCATGCTCAGGCCCTCCTGCGTTGTTCTGCCGTGCCCGGCTGTGACCTGAGCAGGTTGAGGAATTCGCGAACCCAGACGTGCTGGAAAGGCTGACCGCTGACGGTCACGAGTTGCCCGTGCCGAACGGCCTCGTCACGTGTTTCGACGAACTTGCAGCCTCCCATCTCGACGCGCGGACGAATAAGCGGATGCCCGGTCATCGGGACGTCCACAACGCCGGCGCTGACCAGCAGGATCGGCCCCCGGCAAATCGCCGCCACCGGTTTTCCGGCTTCCACGAAATGGCGCACCAAAGCCATGCAGCTCGGATTGTTCCGGAGATAGACCGGCGCCCTGCCCCCCGGCAGAAGCAACCCGTCATAATCGGATGCATCAATTTCATCGAAAGCCGCATCGGCGCGCAGCGGATACCAGGGGCGTTCGATTCCCTGATCCCAGCCAGGTTCCTGCTGATGGAAAACCGTGAAAAGCGTCTTCTTCGTGGGTCCGACTACAGTGACGCCGATGTACTCTTCCCGCATGCGAAACAGCCCATATTCCGCTTCCGGCCCGGCGCCGTCGCCGGTGATGATCAATACTTTCGTCATGCTCGCCCTCTTTCGGCGTATTGCTTCGCTGGCTGTGTGGTGTCGGTGCAGGCAAGCGCGCCGGGCTGTCCGCTTGTCATGGGCAGATGTCCTCGGTGAACCAGTCGGTCGGCAGGTCGCGGCCGACGCCAAGCTCGCGCGCTTTGCGATAAACCAGCGCTCCGGTCGCGGCGAACTGGAAGCCTGTTCCGAGATTGTTCATGAAGCACGTGATTTCGGTTGCGCTCCTTCGGCCTTCCGCCGTCCCGGCGATGACGTCGGCCAGAACCGGAAACGTCCGGATATCGAGATCGGTCGACTGGATGACGCGGCGGTTGGCGACCAGCGGATCCCGCGCAAGATCAATGCTGAGCTCGGTGATCGGCTTGATGTCACGCGTGTGAATGACGACGCGATCCGCCTGCCGGAGCGCGTCCATCTCGATCTCGGGCTTGCGGATGCTGCCGACATGCAATCCCGGCGAAAGCCATTCTTTCCGGAAAACGACGCCTTCGCTGCTGGTGGCGCAAAGCGCAATATCAACGCCGCGCATGGCCAGCTCTGGTGACTCGACCGGCTGGACATCGATGCAGAGCGTGTCGCTCATTTCGCGGCAGAAGGCCTCTCGTCGTTCGCGGTTCGGACTGAAACAGCGGATCGACGTGATGTCCCGCACGGCACAGGCAGCCACAAGCTGGGCCCTCGCCTGGCCACCCGAGCCGATGAGCCCGATGCTCCTCGCATCGGCACGCGCGAGATACTTGATCCCAAGGCCGCTCGTCGCGCCGACGCGCAATCGCTGCAGAACGCCGTCTGGAAGGATCGCAAGCGGCTCGCCATTCTCTGTCGAAAACAGCAGCAGGAGTCCGACATAGCGCGCATCAGGCGCCGAAGGCACTTTCGTGCGGCGGACATGGTCGCCGACGGTCATCATCGAAACGATGTCGGAATTGATGCGAACAGCCGCGATGCCGAGGCTCGGAATGACTCCGTCCTGAGTCATGAGACCATAGTGCAGATGATCGCCCGGCGCTGGCGACAGACAATCGGAGCGCGTCCGCGAGAGGGCGCGCCCGGCCGCGAGGTCGACGTAGGACCTTTCCAGCGTGGACATGCACTCCGGCATTGTCGCCAGCTGTTCGACGTCGGAATTGGACAAGAGCAGGGTCATTCGCCGGCCACTCCCGTCTGGAAATCGTTCACCACCATCGCTGCACGACGCAAACTGCTTGCTCTTTTCACAAATGGACAGGACTGCCGCACGTTATGGCTCGCGGCTCAGCGCGAATGCCTTCTTCAGAAGCTCCGGCGGCGCCGCCTTGAAGGTCGCGATCACGGACTCGATTTCCTCAGCACCTTTGGCTTGCAACGAGATATTGATTTTCTCGGCGAAGGCGATCGCCCGAGGGTCGCGCGTGGTGTCAAGCAACGCCCGGCGCAAGACGGCGACCCGATCCACAGGTGTGCGTGGAGGAGCCACCAACGGCCGTGTCACCGTCACGGGCAGAAATACGAGTTGTGCCGCCTTGCGCAATTCGTCAGTATTCAGAGCGCTCAGGATCGACGACGCATCCGGGAACAGGGGCGAAGGTTCCTCCGACGCGCTCTGCATGAAAATCTGCAACTCGCCAGACTTGATGTCCTCCGCATAAGCGCTGCGCAGCAGGGATTCGAACAACCCGCACGCGCCGTCCACTTCGCCGCGACGCATCGCCAGCACGACTTCCTTGGTCCCGGGGAAACCGTAAATGACCTTGATCGGCGCACCGAGTGCGTTTTTCAAGAACTGCGGATAGACAGATGGCAAGGCGCCTGGCGCGCTCGAACCGAACGACAGGGTCTTGGGCGACTTCACCACATCGTTAAGCGACTTGAGTCCGATGCCAGCGCCGTTCCAGACGCCGCAATAGGGATTGTCGGTATCCATGCTGCCGATCCACGCGAAGGCCGCTGGATCGAACCGAGCTTGCGGATCGCCGTAATAGGGCTGCAACGCCACGTCGAACGCGAAGACGCCAAGCGTCAGTCCATCGTTTGGCGTATTGAGAGCGATGGCGTTCGCGACCTTAAGGCTTCCGGCGCCCGGGACATTCTGCACGACCACCTTCGGCTGTCCGGCAATGTGATCGCCGAAAAATTGGGCCACGACACGTGTCGTGACGTCATAGCCGCCGCCCGGTCCGTAACCGACCTGGATGGTGATCGTTTTTCCGCGGTAGAAATCCGGAGCCGTGTCAGCACGTGCCGGGCCGCCCGCAAGAGCCAGGCAAACGACGGCGGAGCAGTGTGTGGTGACGAGTTGGAATTTCATGTTGTCCTCGAGTCGCCGTTTCTTCATGCCACGCGCCACTAACGGGCCTCACGTGCGGCCCGCGCGGCCGCCTGCCCGGCGTTCCGGCCGAATACGGCCCCGGACGTCAAACCAGTGCCGCCCGGATAATTGACGCTGAAAATGCCGCCGACCATTTCGCCGGCCGCGTAAAGACCAGGCATGGGCTGCAGATCGAGATCGATGACTTGTCCCGTCGCAGGGTCGATGCGCAGGCCGCCAAACGTGAAGGTGATGCCGCATCCCACATGATAGGCCTCGAACGGCGGCTCATCGATCTTGAGCGCCCAATTTGATTTGGGGATTGGCAGTCCGACAGTAGAGCGTCCATCGAGGGCGCCCGGCTTGAACGGTCGAGCGGTATCGACCGCCGCATTGAACGCGCGCACCTCGTCCAGGAACGCGACGGGGTCGACGCCTTCGAGTTTCGACGCGAGGTCCTCAAGCGTGTCGGCCTTCACCTTGGAAACCTGTTTGATACGATAGTCCTCACGCAGCAGATGCACGACTTTCTTGTCGAAGACCTGCCACGCAAACTGACCCGGCTGCTCGATGAGCATCTCGCCATAGCGACCATACGTGTAATGCTTGACGTCGGCGCCTTCGTCAGCGAACCGCCGGCCGGTGGCATTCACCATGATGCCGTAGGGATAAGAGTGTTTCTGGTACCCGCTCATAACCACGAGGTCGCCAAATTCCGGCGCGTTCGCGTCCCACGCGACGGCGTTGCAACCGCTCCAGTTGCCGTATGGCGCGGCTCCGATGTCGAGCGCCATTTTCAAGCCGTCGCCCGTGTTGAACCGCGTTCCGCGCACCTTCACGAGATCCCAGCCGCGGCCGAGATAGCGCGCGCGCCATTCTGGATTGGCTTCAAAGCCGCCGCAGGCAAGCACGACCGCCCGGGCTCGAACGTCCGTGATAGCATCGCCAGCTTTCACCCGAACGCCGCTGACCGTGTGGCCATCGAAGATCAGCGACATGGCCCGCGCGCCATAGCGGATTTCGACGCCACCGCGCAACGCGAGTTGCGTCTCGCGCTCGATGAGACCGGC
>JAQGKM010000428.1 GCA_028290125.1 Hyphomicrobiales bacterium
TTCGTCCACGACCTGACGAGCTTCAAGCTTTACGAACTCAACGCGCGCGGCAAGGGCTCGCGCAACGTGTTCTTCCAGCTCACCGACGGCACGATGCATGCGCACACGTCGGAGATTCCGGTGGGCCGTTACAAGAAAGCCCATCGCCATGCGGCTGGAACGCACGTGCATTGCGTGTCGGGCGAGGGCTATTCGCTGCTCTGGTACGACGGCGATTCCGATTTCGTCGAACTGCCCTGGCGCCACGGCTTCATGTACACGCCGCCGTTCTGGATGTTCCACCAGCACTTCAACACCTGCGAACAGCCGGCGCGTTACCTCGCCTGCTCGATCGGCAGCGCGCGCTATCCTTTCATCTCGCTGCGCCGCGTCAGCAACGAGGGCGGCGGCTCGACGTCGGTGAAGCAGGGCGGACGCCAGATCGAATACGAGGATCAGGATCACCGCATCCATCGGAAGTTCATCGAGGCGCTCCGCAAGAGCGGCGTGCGCTCGGAGATGGGCGACGTGTTCGATGAGAATTACATCGCGTCGATTCCGGAAAGCGAGCTGACGGGCGTGATTGCGACGCCGCAATTGAAGGGACCGGCAATCTGATGGCTCGTCACTGCGAGGCGCGCAGCGACGAAGCGGATTGCCGCGTCGCCTTCGGCTCCTCGCAATGATGACGCCAACCAGCGTCGTCATTGCGAGCGCAGCGAAGCAATCCAGGGGCGACGCGTGAGGTGTGTGTTTGTGTGCTGGCGTTGCGGGTGACAAGAACCATGCGGGTGTGGATTGCTTCGCTGCGCTCGCAATGACGGAAAAGGGAAACATCATGGCTTTCGGCACCATCCGTATCCTGTTCGCCACCATCCTCCTCGGCCTTGCGCCTGCAACGGCGCAGACGCTGGATCTTGTGAAGATCGGCATTCCGTCGCCGCTCAACACGATCCTTGCGTTCTGGATGGCCGACGAGGCCGGCTTCTACAAGGAGCAAGGCATCCGGGTGGAATTTAGAACCGTCGAAGGCGGCAGCCGGGGGGCGCAGATGATCCGCTCTGGCGAGATCGACGTGATGCAGGCGGGGCTGTCCTCGGTCATCGAAATCGACAAGCAGGGCGGGGGCGTCCGCACCATCGGCTCGCTCAGCAACGTCAACCGCTTCGTGCTGTTCGGCGCGCCCGGCGTCACCAAGGCTGCCGACCTCAAGGGCGGCGTCGTGGCGATTTCGTCCTTCGGCTCCGAAACCGACACCACGGTCGCGATCGCGCTCGAGAAGCTCGGGTTGAAGCGCGAGGACGTGAAGGTCCAGGAGTTCGGCGGCGGCGGCGCGCGGCTCGAGGCGTTGCGCAGCGGGGCCGCCAAGGCCTCGCCCCTGAACGAACCCTCGGCGACGTTGGCGCGCGCGGCTGGCGTGCCCGTGCTGGTCGATCTCGCGGCGGAAAAATACCCCTGGCTGTTTTCCAGCATCGTCGTCAGCGAAAAGGCGCTCGCCGACAAGCGAGACCTGTTGCTGCGTTTCATGAAAGCGACCATCGAAGGCAATCACCTGGCGATGGCGCAGCCGGCGCGCGCCAAGCCGGTGCTCGCGCGCGAGCTGAAACTGAAGGACGCGAAACTCGTCGACATCATCTACGACGACTTCCGCGCCGGATCGCCGCCGACCACCGAGCCGACGCCCGCAGCGATCGACAATGTGATTCGTTTCAACGGCGCCAACATCGCGCGCGGCGGCTATTACCTTGATTCGTCGCTGTTGCGCGATTTGCGCGCGAGCGGATTTTTCGACGAACTCGCTCGAAAATATCCGCTCTGAGCAAGCGACGCGGCGCTTTTTGCTTCAATTGCCTTGCAATGCAGCAGTCACGTTCGCGTGTGACGGCTCCACCTGTTGCAGTCGCGCCGCAGGGTCAGCGCCATTGGCGTTCGACCGGCGAAAAGGCTCGCGTCAATCGCCGCCCATTGTTAGGGGTCGGCTATGTCTGACGGGTGAAAACTCGAACTCAAAGGTGCTCAACGGATGAATGTGAAGCCCAAGCTTGCGATGACGCGTCGCCTCTTCGTATTCGCGACCCCGTTCGGTCTGGCCGGTTGCGCCTCGACAGGCGGAAATCTCGCCGGCTCTTCACTGAGCTCCGCTTTCAGCGGGACCTATGGCGAACTCGAGGACAATGGCGTCGTCATTCCGGCCATCGATACGCGCGAGATCGATCCGCGCTTCCTGCGCCAGACGGTCGACTACTCGGGCCGCCAACCGGCTGGCTCGGTCGTGATCGATACGCCCAATCGGAACGTCTATTTCGTCCGTCCTGACCGCAAGGCGATTCGCTACGGTTGCGGCGTCGGCCGCGCGGGCTGGGAGTTCAAGGGTGGCGGCTTCATCGGCCGCACGGCTGTCTGGCCGCGCTGGGCGCCGACCTCGAACATGATCGCCGCCATGCCGGAGCGTTACGGCCCGGTGCGCGGCGGCATGGCAGGCGGCATCGAGAACCCGCTTGGCGCGCGCGCGCTCTACCTGCATCGCGACGGCCACGAGACCAACTATCGCATCCACGGCACCAACGAGCCGGAGACGATCGGGTCGGCGGTGTCGAGCGGCTGC
>JAQGKM010000464.1 GCA_028290125.1 Hyphomicrobiales bacterium
GCGCTGAGCTGGTCGCCGGGCTTCTGCACGCTCTCGGGCGGGCGTCGCGACCAGGACCAGTGCGAGGCGGGCGCACGCCTCGGCTTCGTCGTCCACGGCCTCTGGCCGCAGCGCGACCGCACCATGATCGCCGATTGCCCGGCGGGCCAGCGCCCGCCCGCCCGCGCCGACGTCGCCGCCATGCGCGACCTTTTCCCCAGTGAGGGCCTCGCGCGCTACGAATGGCGCAAGCACGGCGGCTGCACGGGGCTCGCGCCTTCGGCCTATTTCACCGAGGTCCGCCGCGCGCGCGACGCCGTCGTCGTGCCGCCCACCCTGCAGGACATGCGGCAGGCGACGCGCTTTGCGCCCGAGGACATCCTGCGCGCCTTCCGCGAGGCGAACCCGCGGCTGCGCCCCGGCATGGCGTCGGTCGCCTGCACGCGCGGCGTGCTGCAGGAAGTCCGCTTCTGCCTGTCGAAGGATCTGCGCGACTTCACGCCCTGTCCCGCTGTAGCCGCCCGCACCTGCCGTGCGCAGCAGATTGAGGCGCCAGCGCCCTTGTGAGCGCGCCGGGGCTGGCCGATAAGGGGCGATGAATTACCGCCACGCCTATCACGCCGGAAATTTCGCCGATGTCTTCAAGCACGCGCTGCTGGCGCGCATGCTCGACTATCTGAAGCGCAAGGAATCCGGCTTCCGCTACATCGACACGCACGCCGGGCCCGGGCGCTACGATTTGTCGGGCGGCGAGGCGTCGCGGACCGGCGAATGGCGCGACGGCATCGGGCGGTTTGCGGGCGCGGATCTCCCGGCTGACGTGAAGGCATTGTTGCAGCCCTATTTCCAGGCGCTCGGGACGCCGCCGCGTGATGGCGGACCCTACATTTATTCCGGTTCGCCCAGCCTCGCCCAGAAGCTGCTGCGCAAGCAGGACCGCCTGACCCTGTGCGAACTCCATCCCGACGACAGCCGCGCGCTGGAGCGCAGCATCGGCCGAGACAACCGCGTGCGCCTGCTCAACGAGGACGGCTATCGCGCGCTGAAGGGGCTCACGCCGCCGACCGAACGGCGCGGGCTCGTGCTGATCGATCCGCCGTTCGAGTCGCGCGATGAATTCGAGACCATGGAGGCGGCGCTCTACGCCGCCTGGCGCAAATGGCCGACCGGCATGTTTGCGCTCTGGTATCCGGTGAAGGAAATCCGGCCCGTGGCGCACTTCATCACACGGCTGAAGGAGCGCGAGATCCCGCGGATGCTGCGGCTGGAGCTCACCGTCGAACTGATCCGCACCGACGGTCCGTTGGCGGCGACCGGGCTCATCCTCGTCAACCCGCCTTTCGTGCTCGAAGCCGAGGCGCGCACGTTGTTGCCGGTCTTCGCGAAACTGATGGCGCGCGGCCCGGGCGCAGGTTTCGCGATCGAGCAGATGACCGGTGAGGCAAGTATCTAGAAGCGTGCAAGTGATGGCTAAATTATTGTCAGGCTTTCACTTTGCTTACGCTTGCCAAAATTTCCCGTTTGTCTCACGCTGCGGCAGGTGGGCGGTTCTGGGGCATGTTTTCACTTCGGTGACAACCCCGATTGCTCCGGGGAGAATGTCCCGCAGCTCGCAAGAAACCGCACGGAAGTCCGCAAGCGGGGAGCGCCAAAAGGGAATTCCCGTCCGGACATGAACCGGCTCTGGCCCGCACGGGGCATGTTCGGGGGCGTGACTTTCGAGGAATGGCGTCATGGCGCAGCAGGGCACGGTGAAATTCTTCAACGCCGAAAAGGGATATGGATTCATCAAGCCGGACGATGGCGGTCGCGACATTTTCGTGCACATCACGGCGGTGGAAACCGCGGGTCTGAGGTCGCTCGCCGAAGGGCAGCGGATCACTTACGAGATCGAGCCGGACAAGAAGGGCAAGGGGCCGAAGGCCGTCGCCCTGCAACTCGACTGACGCGCCACGCAGCAGCACGAAGCCCGCAAGACTTTCGGCTGTTCCGGGAATGCCAGGTGTCCGTACGCGCCGTGCGTGCTTGCCCGGCGCGTGCGCATGCGGCACAAATTGTCCCGACAAGAACACCGGGAGGTCTCGCATGAAGCTTCGTTTTTCGCCTGCATCGCCATTCGCGCGCAAATGCGCCATCGCGGGTCACGCGCTCGGCCTTGCCGACCGTCTCGAGATGGTGGACGGAGCGGGCGATCCCGGCGACGCGATCCGCGCGCGCAATCCGCTCGGCAAGATCCCGCTGCTGCTGACCGACGACGGCGACACCGTGTTCGACAGCGTCGTGATCTGCGAATATCTCGATCACGTTGCGGGCGGCGGACGCATCATTCCGAGCGAGCCCAAGGCGCGCTTTCGCGCCCTCACCCTGCAAGCGCTGGCTGACGGCGTGATGGATGCGGCCATTCTGGTCATGTACGAGGGCCGCTACCGCGAACCCGCGCAGCATTCGCCGCGCTGGGTCGCCATGCAGCAGAAGAAGGTCGACACGAGTCTCGACGCGCTCGAGACCATGATCCCCGACAACTCGGTCCATGTTGGCACGATCGCGACTTCGGCGATGCTCGGCTATCTCGACTTCCGCTTCAAGGGCGCGTGGCGCGAGACGCGCCCCAAACTCGCAGCATGGTTCGACGGCTTCTCGCCGAAACTGCCGGGCTTCGCGGAGACGCAGCCAGCAGGCTGATCAAAGCAAAAAAGCCCGGCGGTCTTCCCGCCGGGCTTTTTCAATTCAAGCCTGCAATCAGCTTAGAACTTGTAGTTCACGCCCGTGCGGACGAGGTTCACCTTGGTGCCGCTCGACGTCACGGTTCCGAGGTCGTAGTTCTTCGCCTGCAGGTTCGTGTAGAGGTATTCGGCCTTGGCCGAGACATTGTCGGTGAAGGCGTATTCGATGCCGGCGCCGGCCGCATAGCCGTTGTGCCACTTCGATTCCGAACCGAACGCGGTCGAGACCTTCGTCTGTCCGCCGGCGTAGCCCGCCGTTGCGTAGACGAGGGCGCGGTCGGCGGCATAGCCGGCGCGGGCGCGCAGCGTGCCGATCGAGCGGATGCGGGCCGAGTTCACATCGGTCGAGCCGTGGATGTTGGCCGCCGCGAGATCGCCTTCGACGCCGACGACGACGTTCTGGATCTGGTGGTTGTAGCCGACGGTGCCGCCGAGCGA
>JAQGKM010000005.1 GCA_028290125.1 Hyphomicrobiales bacterium
ACTACATCAACCCGCACGCGACCTCGACTCCGGTCGGCGACGCGAAGGAAATCGAAGCGATCCGCGAAGTCTTCGGCGCGGGCGAGAAGTGCCCGCCGCTGTCGGCCACCAAGTCGCTGTCGGGCCACTCGCTCGGCGCGGCCGGCGTGCAGGAAGCGATCTACTCGCTGATCATGATGGAAAACCAGTTCATCTGCGAAAGCGCGAACATCACCGAGATCGATCCCGCTTTCGCCGACATGAACATCATCCGCAAGCGCATCGACAATCGTCCGCTCGGCACGGTTCTTTCGAACTCGTTCGGGTTCGGCGGCACGAATGCGAGCCTCGTTTTCAAACACATCGACGCTTGAGGGCTTGATCAGAATGAGCAACCCCGCAGGCGGACTGATGCACGGCAAGCGCGGCCTCGTGATGGGCGTCGCCAATGACCATTCGATCGCCTGGGGCATCGCGAGGGCGCTCGGCGACCAGGGCGCCGAACTCGCCTTCACCTATCAGGGCGAGGCGCTCGGAAAGCGCGTCAAGCCGCTCGCCGAAAGCGTCGGCTCGTCGATCGTGCTGCCGTGCGACGTCGAGGATATCGCCAGCGTCGATGCGGCGTTCGAGGCCTTGAAGGCGCAATGGGGCAAGCTCGATTTCCTCGTCCATTGCGTGGCTTTCGCAGACAAGAATGAACTGAAAGGCCGCTACGCAGACACGTCGCGCGACAATTTCAGCCGCGCGATGGTGATCTCGGCTTTCTCGTTCACCGAAGTGTCGAAGCGCGCAGCCGAGATGATGAGCGATGGCGGCTCGCTGCTGACGTTGACCTTCGGCGGCTCGACGCGCGTCATGCCCAACTACAATGTCATGGGCGTCGCCAAGGCAGCGCTCGAAGCCAGCGTGCGCTATCTCGCGGCCGATTTCGGTCCGCAGAACATTCGCGTCAACGCCATTTCGGCGGGTCCGATCCGCACGCTTGCAGGAGCTGGCATCGGCGACGCGCGCGCCATGTTCAATTATCAGCGGTCGCATTCGCCGCTGCGCCGCAGCGTCACGATCGAAGATGTCGGCGGCGCAGCGCTCTACCTTCTGTCGCCGCTGTCGTCAGGAACGACCGGTGAAATCCATTACGTCGATGCCGGCTACAACATCATCTCGATGCCGCGCCCGGAAGACCTCGGCGCCTGATCGTCATAGACGCTTCAAATAAAAAGCCCGCCGTGCGTTTCCGCCGGCGGGCTTTTTTCATGGGGCGGCCTGAGGCCTAGTGGAAGTGCCAGGCGAGACCGGCGCGCACGGTGTCGGCGCTGCGCGACTGGCTCATCGGCACGCCGTTGAAATCGACGTCCTCGTTCTTCCACGACTTCTGGTGCAGATATTCGATGCGCGCGGAGACGCGTTCCATCAGCATGTAGTCGACGCCGGCGCCGATGGTCCAGGCGCTGGTCGACACCTTGCCGCGATGCGACAAGGTGACGGCGTCCGACTGCTCGCTGCGGCCGAAGGCTGCGCCAGCCGCGACGAAGGGCAGGAAACGCCCGAAGGCGTAACCGGCGCGGGCGCGCACGTCGGTCGAGAAGTAATCGCGATACCGCTGCGCATCGGCCGTGCCGGGCACGACGCCATCGCCCTTCAGCGACGACAGCATGGCGGCGCCCTCCCAGCCCGCGATGATGTTGCCGAAGGCGAAGTTGCGACCGGCGTAGAGACCGCCGAAGCCGCCGTCCGCATCGAGCGAAGTGGATGACGCCACGGTCGACGTGCGCACGCGGTCCTTGCCGTATCCTGCAAGGAGACCCGCATAGGCGCCCGACCAGTCGGCAGCCTCGACCTGCGGCGAACGCCAGCCGCGCAGCGACGGCGTGTAGATCAGGGCGCCGCGAATCTGATGCGAACTGGACTTCACGCCGATGGAGGCGAGCGCCGGATCGTAGCTGTAATCGCGCGAAGGTAGATGATCGTAGAGATATTCGGCGCGCAGGATCGCCTCGCCGAGGATCGGCAACGGGACCCTCCAGTCGACGCCGGCGCCGAGCGTCCAGCCCGCGCCCGTGCGGTTAGCGCCGAGCGCATCGATGCCGACCGGCACGCTGACGGATGATTCATGATAGGCGAGACCGCCCGCGACGAAGGGCAGGAAAGCGCCCATGTCGTAGCCGAAACGCCCGCGCAGATGCGCGGTGTGCAGCACCTGCGCCTCATGCGCGACGAGGCCGCCGAAGCCGGCAAAGCGCGCCTTGCCGTAATTCTGCGACAGATCGCCTTCGACGCCGAAGACATATCGTCCGCTCTGGAAGTTGTAGCCGGCGAGCACGCCCGCGCCATGGCTGTTGCGACTGGCCCCGAGGCTCGTGCCCTGGCTCGACGAATCGAACTGAGTCCGCGATCCGGAAATGAACGTTCCGGCGTAAAAACCTTCCCATGTCGCGACCGGGATGGAGGCAAAGACCGGCGGCGCCGTGCGCGCTGGCAGGTCCGCGGCGATCGCGAATGCGGGCGCCGCGACGAGGAAGGCAAGGCCAAGCTTAACGGACTGGATCATCTGTTTCATGTCTCACTGCGGTTGCAGGATCATACGCCATGCGCGCAGCAGACAACAGGGGCCGGAATGACAAGCGCGTGTGACGTTGCACACAAGACGCAGATGTAACTTGTCCTTAAGCGGAACCGCGCACACTCCTGGCGTATCCCTGAACGGAAAGTCGTCCGTGCGAGCTCCCGACATTGCAAGGCCCGCGGCGCGCGACAGCGTCGGCATGTCTGTGTGCCTTGGCGCACTGATCTGCATCGCCATGTCATGGAGCCTGTTGTGCGATGTCTGGGCGACCGGCGCTTTCTTCGACACCGATGACGCTGTGCGCATGGTGCAGGTGCGCGACTGGATGGCCGGACAGGGCTGGTACGACCTCCATGTCCAAAGACTCGGATTTCCAGGCGCCGAGCCGACCCACTGGACGCGGATCGTCGACGTGCCTGTCGCACTGCTCGTGAAAGCCGCCTCGCTGTTTCTCGATCCGGAGATGGCCGAGCGCGCGACGCGGATCCTGTTTCCGCTCGGCCTCGTGTTCGGTGTGCTCGCTGTCATAGCGCTGATCTCCATCGAACTCGTCGGCGGCGCGAGCGTGCTCGTCGCCTGCCTGCTGGCGTCGCTGGCGGGATTGTCGATGATGCAATTCCAGCCAGGTCGCGTCGATCATCACGCGCCGCAAATCCTGCTCGTGCTGACGAGCGGCTTGTTCCTGCTGCGCACCATCGGCGGGCACAAGATGCGGCGCGATGGTTTCCTGAGCGCCGCGGCGCTTGCGGCGTCGCTGTCCATCAGCCTTGAGAACATGCCGGCGGCTTGCGTGATCGCGATCTGTTTCGCGTGTCTCTGGGCCATGGAAGGCGAGCCGCGCCGGGCCGCGCTGAACGGTTTCGGTTGGGGACTTTTCACCACGACGCCGCTTTTCTACGCGCTGACGATGGCGCCGGAACGCTGGCTCGTGGTCGTCTGCGACGCGCAATCCTTCATGCATGTGTCGCTGATAGCGACGGGCGGAGCCGTCTGCATCGCCTGCACGCTGCACAAGCGCGCGTTGAGCGCACGCAGCCGATGGCTGCTTCTCGTGGGAGCAGGAGTTGCGACAGCATGCCTGAAACAGGCGGCTTTTCCGCAATGCGGGCTCGATCCCTTCAGCGACATCGATCCGTTCGTACGGCGCGACTGGCTCGACAAGGTGCGCGAGGCGTTCAGTCTGTTTCATGCATGGTCGGTCGGGCTGACGCATTTCGTTCTCGCCAATTACATCCCGGCGGCGACGGGTCTTGCCGGCATGGCGTTGGCGATCTCTCGGACGACGCGCGAAGCGCGCACGCGATGGCTGGTCTGGCTGGCTCTGTCGGTCACCGTTCTCGTTGTCGCGTTCCTGCGGATCGGACATGTCCAGACGCTGCAACTCGTCACCTGCTTGGGCGCCGCCTATCTCGTGTCCTGCGTCCCGGAGCGTTGGCGCGCGTTGCGCATTCCCGGCGCTTTGGCGCTTTCGGTCATCGCGCTCATTGTTCTGCTGCCGCAGGACGCCACGGAAAAACGCGCGAAAGATGCGCGCTCCTGCACGCGCCCCGCAGATGCGGCGGGCCTTGCGCAATTGCCGAAAGGGCGCCTGCTCGCGCCGATCGACGAAGGCGCCTACCTGCTCGCTTTCACGCCGCACGCCATCGTGGCGGCGCCCTATCATCGCAACAACGCAGGCAACCGGCTGGAAGCAGATGTCTTCGCCGCGCCTGGCGCTGCTGCGCTCGACGCGTTGCGCGCACGTGGCGTCGACTATGTCGCGATCTGCGGCGCCGAGCGGCGCGAGTCGCCGCTGATCAAGGCTCTCGAACAGGGAACGCCCGGGGCCGAGCGTATGGCCGTCGAAGGCCGTTACGAGATCTGGCGCATCGTTCGATGAACAAAGCTTAATCTTCGCAAGTCCAAGATGGACAAAGCTTAATTTGTAAGTAGAGCCAACCCGGAACATGTTTCCATGCATCGAACATGCACCGGAGACAGACCATGAAGCGCGCAAAGCACATCCTGACCTTTACGGCCGCCATTGGCGCAGGACTTCTTGCCGCCTCGGCATTCGCCCAGCAGCCCGCGTCGCCGCCGCCGCCCCCCGCGCCGGGACAGACCGCTCCGCAGGCTGCGCCTGCGCCCCGCGGACCTTCAACGGAAGATCGCGCCGCCTTCTTCGACGCCCGGGTGGCGGCCATTCATGCGGGCCTGCGGCTGACGCCGGATCAGGAACGGCTCTGGCCTCCGGTCGAGACAGCCGTGCGCGACATGGCTCGGCAGATGAGCGAAATGCGCGAGCAGCGCCGGTCGCAGGCCGCGCCGACCGATCCGGTCGAGCGCATGGCGCGCATGGGCGACGCTTCCACAAAGCGCGGCCAGGCCCTCTCGCGCTTCGCCGACGCTGCCCGCCCGCTCTACGCCTCGCTGACCGATGAACAGAAGCGCCGTCTTCGCGTGCTGATGCGTGCGCCGGGCCGGGATCGTGACGGGATGCGAATGGGCATGGGACGAGACGAGCACGGCCCGCGTGGTCATCATCGTCATGACCGCATGGCGGATGGTCGCGGCGACCGCGATCACGATCGCGGGATGCGCGACGACGACCGGAGGGGCGATGGACCTCGTGGCGAGGGCCGTGGTCGCCGGGGTGGCGAAGATCGCGACTTCGGCTCTTGGAACAATTGGCGCTGATCGCGCATTAAGACTGCAGACGGATTGAAAGACCCTCAACTTGAAAGGGCGGCCCCGAAAGGAGCCGCCCTCTTTTCTTGGCAGAAGGGCTGGGGCGATTACTCGCCCGCGCCTTCCTTCTTGTCTTCCTTGCCTTCAATGTCTTCGCCGGTTTCCTGGTCGACAACGCGCATCGACAGGCGAACCTTGCCGCGATCGTCGAAGCCCATCAGCTTGACCTTGACCTTGTCGCCTTCCTTGACGACGTCGGTGGTCTTGTTCACGCGCGCCTTGGACAGCTGCGAGATGTGAACGAGGCCATCCTTGGCGCCGAAGAAGTTCACGAAGGCGCCGAAGTCGGTGGTCTTGACGACCGTGCCTTCGTAGATGGCGCCGACTTCCGGATCCGACGCGATGGACTTGATCCAGGCGATCGCCGCCTTGATCGAATTGCCATCGCTCGACGCGACCTTCACGGTGCCGTCGTCGTCGATGTTGATCTTGGCGCCCGTCTTTTCGACGATTTCGCGGATGACCTTGCCGCCGGTGCCGATCACTTCACGGATCTTGTCGGTGGGGATCTTCAGCGTCTCGATGCGCGGAGCGAACTCGCCGAGTTCGGCGCGCGCGCCGGTCAGCGCCTTCGACATTTCATCGAGGATGTGGAGACGGCCGGCCTGCGCCTGATCGAGCGCGACGCGCATGATCTCTTCAGTGATGCCGGCGATCTTGATGTCCATCTGCAGCGAGGTGACGCCTTCCGATGTGCCCGCAACCTTGAAGTCCATGTCGCCGAGGTGATCCTCGTCGCCGAGAATGTCGGACAGCACTGCGAAACGCTCACCTTCGAGGATGAGGCCCATCGCGATGCCGGCCGTCGGACGCTTCAGCGGAACGCCCGCATCCATGAGCGAGAGCGAGGCGCCGCAGACGGTCGCCATCGAGGATGAACCGTTCGACTCGGTGATCTCCGACACGACGCGGATCGTGTAGGGGAATTCCGCAGCGGTCGGCAGCATCGGGCGGATGGCGCGCCAGGCGAGCTTGCCATGGCCGATTTCGCGGCGGCCGGGCGAACCCATGCGGCCGGTTTCGCCGACGCTGTAGGGAGGGAAGTTGTAGTGAAGCAGGAAGCGCTCCTTGTAGGTGCCTTCCAGCGAGTCGATGTACTGCTCGTCTTCACCGGTGCCGAGCGTCGCGACGACCAGCGCCTGCGTTTCGCCGCGTGTGAACAGCGCCGAACCGTGCGTGCGCGGCAGGATGCCGACCTGCGAGAGGATCGGACGAACCGTCTTCACGTCGCGTCCGTCGATGCGGATGCCGGTGTCGAGGATGTTCCAGCGGACAACCTTGGCCTGCAGGTCGTGGAAGACCTCGTTGACCATCTGCTTGTCGAACTTGGCGTCCTGTCCCTCGGGGAACATGGCGGCCGTGACCTTCGCCTTCACGGCGTCGACGGCGGCGTAGCGCTGCTGCTTGACGGTGTGCTTGTAGGCCTCGCGCAGTTCCGCTTCAGCGACGGCGCTGACGGCGGTTTCGCA
>JAQGKM010000025.1 GCA_028290125.1 Hyphomicrobiales bacterium
CGAAAGCCGCCGCATGGGCGGCAATGACGGGATCGACCAGCGGCAGCCGGTATTCCTCCCGGAACAGTTCGACGGCGTTCTCCGACACCCGCCAGCCCTCGACCTTGGTCTGGCCGGACGCCCAGAAGACCGCCGCCGGGAAGATGCGGGCGCAGAGCGCGAGCGCGTCGTAGGGAATCTTCTCCGCCGCGGCGACGAAGGAGGCGTAAGGCGAAGGCGCGGGGCGCGCCGGTGTTGTGGCGAGATCGGTCATGACGCGTGGGCTCCTGTGTCGGCGTGGAAGTCGGCCTGTGAGTGGATGAGAAGCAGCAGCGCGTTCGTGAGATCGAATTCGCCGGCTTGCGCCATGGCCCGCTGCGCGGCCTCGCCGAGCGTCGCGCCGTCCTGCAGATGCTGAAGAAACATCGCGACGGCGCCGGAGACGCTTTCGACTTGAATCGCATCGTTCGCGTCGCGGAAGACGAGCGCCTGTTCGGCCGTCCAGTCCTCGATCGGCGCGACGTCGCTGGCGCCGGCGTTCGCGCGCCAGATCGTCACGATCGGGTGCGGCGACAGCACGAGGCGTGCGGAAGGATGCAACGTCACGCGTGCGGCGATGACATCGTCCGACATCGTGCGCGTGCACGCGCTCGCGTCGGCTGCATGCCAGGCGTCGATGCGCGCGGCTTCGATCCGCGCGACATCCGCCAGACAGGCAATCTCCTGCGCGGGCGGGAAAGCGTCGAGAAAGACCGGAAAGCCCTGCGCAAAGGTGCGCAGCACGGGCGAGCGCGGCGGCGCGCTGCGCACGAAGACCTGCGCCATGGCGCGGAAGAACGCCTCGCCGACAATGCGCAGCGTCGCCGGAAAACTCTCGGCCAGCGCGTCGATGAGGCCCGAGACGACATTGTTCCGATAGATGGCGAAACGCGCCTCGGCGCTGGCCCCCACGCGGACTCGCAAGCCCTGCGGCAGCGGCGCATCCGCATCGAGCAGCGCATGTGCGAAAGCGGCGCGATTATGCATCGACGGCCTCCCGCAGCAGGATGGCGTCCGCCCGCTCGGCCTGACGCGCGAGCACGCTCCAGGCAGGCACGTCATTGTCCCATTCGATCAGCGTGGGCAGCGGACCGGTCGTGGCGATGACCTCCGCATAGAGCCGCCAGACGTCGTCGCACACGGGCCGGTCGTGCGTGTCGACCAGCAGCGCATGGCCATGTTCGTCGCGCTGTTCGTCATGCCCGGCGAGATGGATTTCCTGCACGGCGTCGAGCGGAAAGGCGGCGAGGTAGTCGCGGGCTTCGAAGCCGTGGTTGGCCGCGCAGACGACGACGTTGTTGATGTCGAGCAGCAGGCCGCATCCGGTGCGGCGCACGACGGCGCGCAGGAAATCGGTCTCGCTCATCTCGCTGGCGTCGAACAGCAGATAGGTGGCGGGATTTTCGAGCCACATGCGACGACGCAGGACGGTTTGCGTCTGGTCGATATGCGCGCAGACGCGATCCAGCGTGGCGCGCGTGTAGGGCAGGGGCAGCAGGTCGTTGAAGAAGGCGCCGTCATGCGTCGACCAGGCGAGATGTTCGGAAAAGCATTCCGGCTGGTGCCGCTCGCAGAGGCGTGCGAGCGCCGCAAGATGATCGGCGTCGAGCGGCGCGTCGCCGCCGATCGAGAGGCCCACGCCATGCACCGACAGGGCGGCGATGGCGTGCAGCCGTTCGAGCTGGCGGTGCGAGGGACCGCCCGCGCCCATGTAGTTTTCCGCATGCACCTCGAAGAAGGCCGGCGGTTGCGCCGCGGCGACGATCTCCGGGAAATGGGCCGGCTTGAAGCCGACGCCGGCGCGTGGCGGCAAATGTCCATGGTGCGTCATGGCGATCCCCCTTGGAAGTTCGGCGCGGGCGTCAGCTCTTCATGGCGGCGAGCGAGCCCATGCCCTTGGGCGTCTTCATCGTCGTGCAGGTGCCCTTGGCGACATAGCTCCAGGCGTTGCCCTGATAATCGACCTTCGACGTGCCCGCGCAGGTCGTGCCGGCGCCTGCGGCGCAATCGTTCTTGCCGGCGAGCGAAACGCCGAAGCACTTCTCCTTGGACATGTCCTGGGCGGACGCCGGGGCGGCGCTGATCGTCAGGGCGGCGGCGAAGGAAGCGGCGAGAGCGAGAGAGAGCGAACGGTGATCCATGATGAAATCCTCAAAGTCTTTGACGGAGCCCTCAAGGGGCTGCACTGGGGATTTCGCCGGAACAGGGCCTCTGTTACGGTCCTCACGGGCCTGTGATGCGGAATTTATTTTCAGCCCGCGATGTAACAAACGCCTTTGCCGCAGCGAAGGAGGGGCATGGGCATGCTGGTCTTTCGCGAACAGAACTGGTCGGCGTGGATGCGCGCCGGACTGTCGGGAGATTCCGAAGCGTATCGTCGGCTGCTCGAAGACATGTCCCCGGTGTTGCGCATGCTGGCCCGCAATGGCCTGCGCCGCGCCGGCGCCCCGATCGCCGATGCGGATGACGTCATGCAGGAAACCTTGCTCGCCATACATCTCAAGCGTCACACATGGTCGCCGGGCGAACCGCTCGGGCCGTGGGTGGCGGCGATTGCGCGCTACAAGCTGATCGATGTGCTGCGCCGTCGCGGGCGCCGCGCCGAAGTCTCCATTGATCCGATCATCGAGGATCTCGCAGACGCCGCGCCGGCGCCGGACGAAGCGTCGATGGAGGATGTGGCGCGGCTCGCCGCAGGCCTGCCGGGGCGGCAAGGCGACGTGGTGCGCGCCATCGCGGTCTCGCAGCGCTCGATCCGCGAGGCCGCCGAAGCCCTGCGGATGACGGAAGGCGCGGTGCGGGTCGCCCTGCATCGCGGCCTGAAGCAACTCGCGGATCTTTACCGGATGGAGAACGCATGAAGACCGACGACCTCATTCATGCGCTGGCGCAGGACGCGGCCTCGGTGGAGACGCCGCCACGTCGCGCGCTCAACATCGCTCTCGTCATCGCCGCGGTGCTGGCGGCGGGCGCCTTTTTCGTGCTGCTGCATCCGCGCGACGACATCTTGCAGGCCGCGCATCAGGCCCGCTTCCTCGCGAAGTTTGTCCTGACGGCCGCGCTCGGCGTCGTGGCGGCCACGCTGGTCGTGCGGCTGGCGCGCCCGGGCGCCTCTGCGCCGCTGCGTCTGCTGGCGGTTCCGCTCGCCTTGGCGGTGGCGGCGGTCGTGCTCGAACTGGCGTCGACGCCCGCTCCGGAATGGCGGGCGCGGATGATCGGCGTGAACTGGCTCGTGTGCCTCAGCTACGTGCCGCTGATCGCCGCGGCGCCGCTGGCGGTGCTGGTGGCGACGCTGCGCCAGGCGGCGCCAACCCGCCCGACGCTCGCCGGCGCTGTGGCGGGCCTTGCGGCTGGCGCACTCGGCGCCTTCTTCTACGCCGCCCATTGCCCCGACGACTCTCCGCTCTTCGTTGCGGTCTGGTACACGCTGGCGATCGCCATCGTCACGGGCGCGGGGGCGCTCGCAGGCGCGCGCTGGCTGCGCTGGTAGCGACCGCCAGCCATGCACTTTCCCGCCGCCCCTTGACCCCGGGCCTCCCCACCTTCACATGTCCGGGCATGTTCTGCGCTCCGGACCGCCGGGGCGCGCCGTCCGCTTCCGGAGTCAAACATGACCGACAAGACCCCCGTCACCGTGCTCACCGGCTATCTCGGGGCCGGCAAGACCACGCTCCTCAACCGCATCCTGAGCGAGCAGCACGGCAAGAAATACGCGGTCATCGTCAACGAATTCGGTGAAATCGGCATCGACAACGACCTCGTGGTCGGAGCCGACGAGGAAGTGTTCGAGATGAACAACGGGTGCATCTGCTGCACCGTGCGCGGCGATCTCATCCGCATCATCGAAGGCTTGATGAAGCGCAAGGGCAAGTTCGACGCCATCATCGTCGAGACGACGGGGCTCGCCGATCCGGCCCCGGTCGCCCAGACCTTCTTCGTCGACCAGGAAATCCAGGACGCCTCGCGCCTCGACGCCGTGGTGACGGTGGCGGACGCGAAGTTCCTCGCCGCGCGCCTCAAGGATGCGCCGGAAGCCAAGAACCAGATCGCCTTCGCGGACGTCGTCATCATCAACAAGGCCGACCTCGTCACCGAGGCCGAACTGCAGGAAGTCGAAGCGCGCATTCGTGGCATCAATCCCTACGCCACGATGCATCGCGCCGTGAAATGCGACGTGCCGCTCGAGGCCGTGCTCGGCCGCAACGCGTTCGATCTCGACCGCATCCTTGAAATCGAGCCGGCCTTTTTGAAGGCCGAGTCGCATGACCACGATCATGATCATCACGGGCATGACCATCATGATCACCATGGTCACGACCACCACGCGCATGCGCATGGCGAGGATTGCGGTCCCGATTGCGGACATGACCATGGCCACAAGGGCCACGACCATGGCGATCACCTGAAGGCGATCCACGACGAGGAAATCCAGTCGCTGTCGATGCGCCACCACGGCGACGTGAATCCCGAGCTGTTCATGCCGTGGATCAACAAGATCGTGCAGGACATGGGCCCCGACATCCTGCGCTCGAAGGGCATCCTGTCGTTCCCGGACGAGCCGAAGCGGTTCGTCTTCCAGGGCGTGCACATGATCCTCGACGGCGACCTGCAGCGCGAATGGCGCAAGGACGAGACGCGCGAGTCGAAGCTCGTCTTCATCGGCCGCAAGCTGAAGCAGGACGAGTTGCGTCGCGGCTTCGAAGCCTGCGTCGTCAAGTGAGCATGCCGATCCTCGTCGGCGCCGTTCTGCGCATCGACCTGCGCGGCTTTTCGGGCGAGCTGCCGACGACGCTCGGCGCGCCGATGAGCGAGGATCCGCAGCGGGACGGCACACGCATTCTTTTCTACGATCTCGCGCGGCAGGTCGGCGACGGCATTCTCGATGAGGCTTGCGCGCGACTTGCGGTGTTCCTCGACCGGCATTTCGCCGACGAACAGCCGTTCGAAGGCGCCTTTGCGAAGAAGATGAAGCTCGAACTCGGGCTGATGGTCGGGGCCGGCGCCGAAAGCTGGTCCTGCGATCTGCCGGCGCATCTGCTCGACGCGCTGGCGGCGATCGAGGCCGGCGTCGGCCTGACCTTCTACGCGCAGCAGGGCGACGCCGACGCCCTCGACGACGACATCTGAACGGAAGATTTCATGTCCACCACGACCTCGATGAGCCAAAATGTCACCGCGCTTTCGGCCGACGCCGAAATCGTCGCGGGCGGTTTTCTGGGCGGCTTGCCGGCCTTCGCGCTGGCGACCGGCGAGGTTGCGATCTTCGACGGCGAGACGCCGCGCAAGATCGTGGCGCATCCCGATGGCGCCGTGCTGCTCGGCCAGAGCGATCACACGCGGCTGGTGACGGGCGGCGACGACGGTCGCCTCGTTGCGACCTATGCGGATGGCCGGACCGAACAGATCGCCGACGAAAAGGGCCGCTGGATCGACGCGATCGCGCTGCGCGAGGGCGCCGTCGCCTGGGCGGCCGGCAAGCAGGTGCGCGCGCGCGACGCCA
>JAQGKM010000029.1 GCA_028290125.1 Hyphomicrobiales bacterium
GCGCCTTTGGCCGATCCGTAAATCGCCGTCTTCTCGGTGATGTAGGAGCACATGGCGCGCCCCCTCAGCCGAGATGCTTGTGGAAGAAGGCGTAGGTCTTCTGCCAACCGTCATTGGCCTGCTCGACCCGATAGTTCGGACGCTCGGATGCAAAGAAGCCATGGCCCGCGCCATCGTAGCGATGGAACTCGTATGTCTTGCCGAGGCTCTTCAGCTTTTCTTCGAGCTTGTTGACGTGTTCCGGCGACGGGTTCTTGTCCTCGTTGCCGAACAGGCCGAGCAACGGGGCTTTCAGCCCCTCGGTGAGATCGATCGGCGCCACCGGGCGCTGCGGCGACAGCTGCGAGGCGTCGTCCACAACGACATTGCCGCCCCAGCAATTGACCGCCGCATCCACGCGCTCGAGCTGGCAGGCGGCGAGGAAGGTGTGGCGACCGCCCGAGCAGAAGCCGATCAGCCCGATCTTGCCATTGCTCTCGGGCTGGGCGCGCAGGAACTCCATCGCGCCCTTCACGTCGCCGACCACTTCGGCGTCCGAGGCGCCGCCGGCCGCGCGCGCCTTCGCGGCGAGATCGTCTGGCGTGCCGGGACCATGGCGGAAATAGAGGTGCGGCGCGATCGTCGCAAAACCATGATGCGCCAGCTTGCGCGTCGCCTCCATGGTCCAGTCGTCCCAGCCGGGCATGTGGTGAATCAGCACGACGCCCGGGAACGGGCCCTTGCCCGACGGCCGCGCGTAATAAGCCTCGCCTGTGTCGCCGTGAAACCCCTTGAACGAAACGATATCGGCGACCATGCCTCGATACGACATTGTTCTTCTCCTCCCGATGAAAACCGGCGCGATGCTAGGGAAACGCGTGGGAATGTCAAAGGGCCATCGACGCGCTCAGGCCCCGTACGCGAGTTGCCGCGCTTTCGTGAGATCGGACACGAAGGCCGCGAATTCGCGTTCGCGATCCTCCGGCTCGCGCAGGCGCAGGATGTAGGACGGATGAACCGTCACGAACACATCGCCGGCGAAAGGTGACGCCAGCACCTGCCCGCGCACCTTCGTCACCGCATGGCTTTCGCCCGTGAGGCTGCGAACGGCGCTGGCGCCCAGCGCGATGGCGAGCCGCGGCTTGAGCAACGCCGTCTCCTGTTCGAGCCACCAGCGGCACGCGTTGATTTCGGAAATGTTGGGCGACTTGTGAATGCGCCGCTTCCCGCGCGGCTCGTTCTTGAAGTGCTTCACCGCATTGGTGACATAGGCGCGATCGCGTGCGATGCCAGCCTCCGCCAGCGCACGGTCGAACATCTGGCCCGCCGGGCCGATGAACGGGCGCCCGACGAGATCTTCATTGTCGCCCGGCTGCTCGCCGACGAACAGCAGTTCGGCGTCGGCGCCACCCTCGCCGAATACCGTCTGGGTCGCGTTCGCCCACAGCGGACAGCGCTTGCAGCTTTCGGCCGCGTGGCGAAGGCCGCCGAGACCCGTCCCCGGCTCGATGGGCGTGCGCGCGGCTTCCGTGCGGGCGATGATCTTCGGGCTGCGCTTCGGCGCGGGCGACGGCGCCGCTTCGACCATCGCGGTGGAGCGCCCCTCGGCGCGCTCGATGAGCGATGGAATGAGGCTGCTCTCCGGCAGGTTCTTCCAGTAACGCACCGGCATTTCGCGTTTCATCGTCGCCACCTTGAGACGCGCGGGATTGAAGATGCTCGCGTAATAGGTCTTCCAGAATTCTTCGAGATGATCGGAGCCCGGCGCCTGGTCCTGCGTGACGCCTGCTGTGAAGCTCAACGCCGCACGGTCCCAATGGACGCACACGTCCGGCGTCAGGATCGACCAGCGCATGTTGGCGAAACGGTCGCGGAAGAACGGCGCCGTCAGCCGCACCACATGGTGCTCGGGCTCGAACCACGCCACGAAGGCGGCGTCCTCACCTTCCAGCCCCGCGACCTCGCGGAAGCGCACGAAGGCCGTCATCTTGTGCCGCTCGCGCGACACCGCCTTCGACATGGCGTTGGCGAGATGAACGTCGTCGTCGGTGGCGAGTTCGAGCAGCCGGGGCTGGTCCTGCAGCCGCAGGAGCAGACGATAGAGCAGCGCGAAACGTGCCGGATCGTTGTGGCAGACGACGTAGCGCGCGAGATCCGGAAAGCCGCGGGGCACGCGCGGCGCTTCGCCCTCCTGCGCCTCCGGCAAAGGGTTCGCGGGCGCGGCGAACAGATCCTGCTCTTCGCCCTTCACCTGCCAGAGGACATCCTCCGGCGCGACGCTCGCCATGGCGAGCCGCCGCGCGGCCTCGCGCCAGCCGTCGAAATCGGCGGCATGGTCGAGATCGACGCGGATCATCCAAACAGGCTCAGCTGCTGCGGCTTGATCACCGGCGTGAGACGTGCGGCGAGCGAGACGGCGTCGATGCTGGCGCCGGGCGTCCAGTCGAGGGCGGTGATGAAGGGCCGCACGTTCTTCAGCGAACGCGTGAGGCGTGCGACATCGGCGAGACGCAACGACGCCACGCGACGCATGCGAATGATCTTCTCGACGCTCTTCACGCCAAGCCCCGGCACGCGCAGCAGGGTTTCGCGTCCCGCGCGATTGACGTCGATCGGAAACCCCTCGCGGTTCGAAAGCGCCCACGACAGCTTCGGATCCACCGACAGGTCGAGCATGCCGTCCTTCATCGAGCCGACGATCTCGTCGACCGAGAAACCGTAGAAGCGATAGAGCCAATCGGCCTGATAGAGCCGGTGCTCGCGCATGAGCGGCGGTTTCAGCAAGGGCAACGCGGCGGCCGACGACGGGATCGGGCTGAAGGCGGAGTAATAGACGCGGCGCAGATCATAGCCGCTGTAGAGCGTCGCGCTGGTGCGCACGATTTCCGAATCCGCCGCGCCATCGGCGCCGACGATCATCTGCGTGCTCTGCCCGGCGGGCGCAAAACGCGGCGCGTGCTTCGCCTTCTCGGCCTTCGCCTCGTCGAGCCGCAGGCGAAGGCCGCCCATCGCCTTGCGGATCGAGCGCGCATCCTTCTGCGGCGCGAGCTGCGTCAAGCTTTCCTCGCGCGGCAGTTCGACGTTGATCGAGAGACGGTCGGCGTAAAGCCCCGCTTTTTCGATCAGCGCGGGATCGGCGTCCGGAATAGTCTTCAGGTGGATGTAGCCCTTGAACCCGTGCGTCTCGCGCAGCAGCTGCGCCACGCGCACCAATTGCTCCATCGTGTAATCGGGCGAGCGGATGATGCCTGACGACAGGAACAGCCCCTCGATGTAATTGCGCTTGTAGAA
>JAQGKM010000031.1 GCA_028290125.1 Hyphomicrobiales bacterium
ATTCGCCATTTACCGCAGAGGCCGGCGGAGATAGCCTGCGGGCAAGCTCGGAAAAGAGCAGAGACTCAAGGGAGGACTCATGACCCCATGCCCGGGCGCATCCCGGCTCCGTGCAGCGCGACAGCGCGCATGAGAGCCGTGCCGTCAATCGGCCCCGCAAGACACTCCTTCAAGCACGCCAACGACGGCATCGTCGTCGACCGCACTAGCAACAACGGCAAAAGAACCTCCACGAGAGGCTGCCAGACGAGGGCGATCCCATGAATGTTCCACCCCATCTCATGTACGGGCACCGCGCGCGCATCGGCTACACGTCGCCGCCGCTCACCACCGAAGTGTTCCCGTATGAATTCTACAAGATCGTGCCGGACGGTGTGTCGCTGGTCGTGACGTCACTCGCGATCGTGGTGCGCTCGAAGGAGGAGATCGACAAATCATACGAGATCAGCATGAACGCGGCGCGCGAAATGGCGGCGGCGAAATGCGATCTCATCATGCTCGGCGGCGTGCCGATCAACCTCTCGCGCGGCACGAAAAATGCCGAGCAGATGGTCGCCGATCTCGAAAGCGAACTCGGCGTGAAGGTCTCGACCAGCCAGTCCGCGCAGATCAAGGCGGCGCGCGCGCTCGGCTCGAAGAAGATGGTGGTTGCGCACCCCTATGCGGAGACGGACACGACTCGCATCTCGTCCTACAATGCGCACATGGAATGCGAGACCCTTGGCGCCATGGCGTATGGCTCACCCTTCAATCAGATCGGCCGCATTCCGCGCGATGGCGCGTTGCAACTGGGCCGGGCGCTGATGAAGAAGCACCCCGACGCCGACACGATCATCATGCCCTCCCCGCACTGGCCGACGATCGAAAGCATCGAACCGCTGGAGCGCGAGTTCGGCGTGAACGTGATGACCGCCTTGCAGGTCATCGTCTGGGATGCGCTGCGCCGCTGCGGCATCGACGACAAGATCGAGGGATACGGCAGGCTGTTCCGCGAATTCTGACCTGGCCGCGCGCGCGTCAACGGGGGTGCACATGATGAAATCTGGCATCGTTCTTCTTGCTGTCGCGATGTCGGCGCCAGCCTGCGCCGAGCCCGTCGCCGACTTTTATCGCGGCAAGACGATCACCATGCTGGTCGCGAGCGGCGTGGGGGGCGGCTACGACACCTATGCGCGCGTCTTCGCCCGCCATGCGGTCAAGTTCATCCCTGGCAATCCCAACATCGTCGCCAAGAACATGCCGGCGGCCGGCGGCCTCGCAGCGGCGAGCACGCTCTACAACAATGCCGACAAGGATGCGCTGACGATCGCCGCCTTGTCGAACGTGTCGACACTCGATCCGCTGTTCGGCAATCCCGGCGCCCGCTACGACCCGCGCAGGTTCGGCTGGATCGGCTCGATCGGGAAATTGCAGAACGTTTGCGCAACCTGGCACACGAGTCCGGTGAAGACGATCCAAGACGCGCGCCAACGCAGCGTGATTGTCGCGGGCGCCGGAGCCTCGTCCAACACCGCTGTCGTCCCGCGCATCGTCAACGAATTGCTTGGCACCCGCTTCAAGGTGGTGGCGGGCTACGATCCGGCCGGCGGGCTCACCATGGCGGTCGAGAATGGCGAGGCCGAGGGCATCTGCGGGCTGTCGTGGTCAACCATGAAAGCCTCGCGGCCGGACTGGATTGCAGGACGCAAGCTCAATGTGATCCTGCAAGTGAGCATGGAGAAATTGCCGGAACTGAAGGACGTGCCGAGCGCGCTCGATCTCGTCACCGACCCCGCCCGCAAGCGCGTGCTCGAACTCATCCTGATTCGTCAGGAAACGGGCCGCCCCTTCGTCACATCGCCCGGCAGTCCGCCCGATCGTCTCGCCGCCCTGCGCGCGGCCTTCGACGCCACGATGAAAGATCCGGAGTTCCTTGCCGACGCCGAACGCAACCAGATGGAAATCGAACCGCTGACCGGCGCGGGCATCGATGCGTTTCTTGCGAAAGCCTACGCATCGCCTGCCGACGTCGTCGCGCAGGCGGCGGCGCTGGTCGGCCCTGCGGCGGAGGCCAAGCAGCCCTAGAAGAAAAGTCGTCCACAAAAACCGGCGACAAGCCGCACGCAGGGAGGATGTCATGAGATCAACGAGAACAACCGGGCTATGCATCGCGCTGACGGCCTGCGGGCTCACGACCGCCGTCGCCGATCCACTGAACATCGCCAAGATGGGAAGCATGGAGGCAGGCGGACGCGTCATCGAGTGTCAGACCGTCGACGGCGGCGACCCCAACAATCCGCGCCAGACTCCCGGGCGCCTCGTCATCGATCAGGTCTACGCGTCCTACCTCTACCCTCAGGATCAGCGCTACCCCTACCCTATCCTGTTCAATCCAGGCGGCGGCCACACGGCGCGTTTCTACGACACGACGCCCGACGGACGTGAAGGCTGGCTGACTCTGTTCGCACGCGCGGGCTTTCCGACCTACGGCGTCGACCGCGTCAACACAGGCCGATCCGGCAGCGACATCTGCAAACTCAACGCCGTGCGTCTCGGGCGCGCGCCGGTGTCCGACATCCCGATCGCCAATCGCTATTCGGCGGAGGCGGCGTGGATCAACTTTCGCTGGGGGCCGAAATTCGGCACGCCCTATGCCAACACGCAATTCCCGATCGAGGCGGCGGACGCCTATTACCCGCAAACGCTCACCACCTATCGCGATCCGGCCGAGACGCAGAAATCCGTCGCGGCCTTCGCGGCGCTGATCGACAAGATCGACGCGCCTGGCGTCATCATCCAGTCATGGTCGTCGTCCGGACTTCTCGGCTATCTCACGGCTGCCGAGCGGCCCAACAAGGTCAAGGGCATTCTCGCGGTCGAAAGCTCGACATCGGCCTTCGACGACATCCCGGCGGAAAAGAAGCAGCTGCTCGCCAAGATTCCGATCGTCATCATGATCGGCGACCGTGCGCCCGACCGTGTCGAAGCCTCGCGCAAGTTCCAGAAGGAGATGGCGGCGATCGGCGGCGACGTCACGCTCGACGTGCTGCCGGAAGCCGGCATCTACGGCAACGGGCACACGCTGGCGGCCGAGAAGAACAACAAGCAGACGATGTTCCGTCTGATCGCATGGATGGAAGGCCACGTGTTCAACACGGACAAGAAGGCCGGCCAGCCAGCATCGCCCGACGAGCCGCCGCCGCCGATCATCCCGAATTCGACGTCGGGATCTGGAGCGAACCGCAGGGCGAATTGACGTCAGGCGACACCGAAGCGCGAGATGCGGGCCAGCCTGCGCTCGCGCTTTCATCATGACGCAGCAGCGAACCACTCTCTCGTTCGTTCTGACCGTCTGATCCAGCTCACGATGCGGAGGGCCCATGCCAATCACGGCGCACTGTCACTGCGGACGCACGTCGCTTGAAGTCGAGGCCGAGTTGCCCGCAAAACTGACCCGCTGCACATGCTCGATGTGCTCCAGGCGCGGCCACCTCCTTGCATACTTCAAGCCTGAGCAGTTCAAGGTTCGTCAGGCCGACAGCGACGCCATGTATCGCTGGAACAGCAAGCTCGTCGCGCATCACTTTTGCAGCGCATGCGGCTGCGCCACCTACACCGACAGCCCAGCCTTCGGTCGCGACGGCTCTTGGGACGGCAAGACACGCCGCATTGGTCTCAACGCCCGCATCATCGACGACTTCGAAGCCGCCGACTGGCCCGTGACCGTCATAGACGGAAAGAATCTCTGGTGATCAACGCGCTCAGCCGCGCGACGTGAACCAGAACAGCGCCGCCTCGATGAGCGCGAAAGCCGCGATTGGCGCGACCGCCCCGGGTACGCCAGCAAGCTCGTAGCCGAAGCGTCCCGCCACATACAGCAGGACAAGAAGGCTCAGCGCCAGCCCGGGCGCTCCCAGCCCGCGCATCGCGGCGCTCTGGTGATAACCAATCCAGAACGCGAAGCGCGCCAGCACCCAGACGACAGCCGTGGCCAGCACGGCGCGCATGTCGGCGCCATCCTGCGAAAAGGCCGCCAGTCCAAACAGCGCCGCCGTGAAGGCGACGGTCTGCTCGAGCGTATTCTGCAGGTATCGCAAATTGACCCGCAAGCGCCGGGTTTCATAATTCATCAGCGGATCGAAGCTCGGCGAGACAAGCCGTTCATGCGCAACCGCCTCGACGCCCGTCACCAGGCAGAACAGGACAGCGCAGGCCCAGCATTTCAGCGTGAAGATCATGCGGGCTTCCAGCGTCTCCAGCCCCGGAAGCGGAGGCGTGAAGCGATCGAGTGCGAACCAGATGATGGCCGCGATCGGCATGGAGATCGCGATGCAGATCGTTCCGATACGACGCTGCCGGACAAAGTCTTCTGACGCCGCAGTCGTTTCTTCCATGTGATCGCGCTCCCGCCGGCCAGCCTCGCTCGTGTCACGCCGACAGCGCCGATCACATTTGCAAGAACGTCAACTTGACCCATGCAACGCCTTGTCGCCCGCGTGGTTTCAACAACCCACAAGGAGACAGACATGCGCAAGGTCGAAGAGAATGCCAAGACGCCCGCCGAAATCGAAGACCGGGTGTGGGAACTGAGCGAGAAGATTGACTTCTGCATGCTGACCACCTGGGACGGCGAGAGCCAGCATTCCCGTCCCATGTCGGCGCGCGTCAATCGCGCGGAACGCGCCGTTCATTTCCTGGTCGATGTCGAAGGTCGCAAGAACCGCCACATCGAAAAATATCCGCGCGTCGGGCTGACATTCTCCGACACGGCTGGAAACAAATATGTCGCGCTGAGCGGCAATGCGACGATCTCCAATGACCGTGCGAAGATCAAGGAGCTCTGGTCCGACTTCGATCGCGCGTGGTGGGATGACGAGACGGATCCCTCGATCCGCCTGCTCACCGTGCACCCCGAGGACGCGGAACTCTGGGACAGCCCCAATCGCCTGGTGGCTTCCGCCAAGATGCTGACCGCCGCCGTCACGGGCGCAAAGCCCAGCTTCGGCGATCACGGCGAGGTCAAGCTCTAAGCCACAGGGCGGCTGGAAACGCCGGTCGCAAACGAGAAACGCCCCGGAGATCTCTCTCGCGGGGCGTTTTTTCATGTTGCATGCGGCCGCGCTAGACCAGTGCGTGGCAGAGCGACTCCCTCGCGACTTTGAAGCGTCCACGTCGCACCAGCATGACAGACGTGAGAATGTGCGTGTTGAGCTCGAACCGGTCGTGCAATTCCGCAATCTGCGCGTCATCGCGCTTTTCACAAGCGTCGAGGAACAGCAGGGCGGCGGCAGCGAAATTTGCGGCAGCGCCGGCCTCCTCGGCGTCGCGTGCACGCTCCATGAGCAACATCAGCCAGTCGTTGATGCTTGCCCGATCTCGTGTCTGTTGCTCGATCAAGTCGAGCACAGTGACAAAAGCTTCTCGCATCGGCGTCATTGGCTTCCTCATCCAGAGTGTGGCCAACGTGCGTGAGCGGGCAGCGACGCACAGAATGCGCGCCATGTTCCGGCATGGTTACCGGCGTCTTAACGCGACCCGGAGGCACGGGGGCGAAGACAAGCGTTCATCGCGCGTTAATCGCGGATTTGATTTGATGCCCTGGACACAAGCCAAAGGGCATACCCATGAGCCACAAACGTCGCGTCCGCCTGCGTCTGGATGGAAGATACCGCTTCGCCAAGGCGCTGGCCGAGTTTCGGGCACGCCGCGACATCGAGAGCATCTGCCGGATGTTTTCAGGCGAGCTCTCCTGACGACCACGCCCGGCGTGGTCCAAGGCGCGCGCCTCAAAGGCGGATGTTCGCCACCTTGGACAGAAGGCGATATTTCGCAATGCCCTCTTTCAGAGCGACAGTGAAGTCCTCGGGGCTGTTGGCGATGACTTCAAAACCCATCTCGGTAAGCCGCTTCTGAACCGCTGGATTGCTCAGGGCTTTGACAGCAGCCCGGTTGAGCTGGTCGACGATCGCAGGCGGCGTCTTCGCCGGCGCAGCCAGGGCTGCGTAGGTGGTGAAGTCGTAACCGACCACGCCCTGCTCGGAAATCGTGGCCTGGAGCAGTTTCAGCTGTCCCGTGTTGATGAGTTCATTGGGCGCCGGCAGGCCGGTGATCATCAAGGGCACGTGTCCGCCCACGACATCATTGAAGGCCTGCGCGACGCCACGGTAGGGCACGTGATTGAGCTTGATCCCGGTCGCATGCATCAGCAATTCCATGGCGACATGCTGCGGACTGCCGGGCCCGCCAGATCCGTAATCGATCGACCCCGGATTCGCCTTCGCCAGCGCAATGAGCTCCTGCACATTGGAGGCGGCGAAGGACTTGTGGGCGATCAGGGCGAAGTTGATCCTGACCAGCTGCGTCACGGGCGTGAAGTCCACGAGAGGATCGTAGCCGACGTCGTCCTTCATGGTCGGCAGCATGGTCATGATGCTGTCGTTGACGCCCAGAATCGTATAGCCGTCCGCGACAGCGCGCGCGCCCGAGCGCATGCCGACGATGCCCGACGCGCCCGGCTGGTTTTCGACGACGAACGCCTGCCCGAGTTCGCGGCCCATCTCATCGAGCACCAGCCGGATCGCTACATCCGATGCGCCCGCCGCAGCAAGCGGAACGATCACCTTCACGGGCCGTCCGGGATAGGATTGCGCCAGCGCCTCGTGCCGCACGCCAGCAAGCGCGCTGGCCGCCAGGGAAGCCATGATGGCGTGTCGCCGGTTGAAGGATGCCATGTCGTCTCGCTCACCTGTCAGCACCGTACTGAAGACGGTTTCGGGCGAATGCTCGGCTATTTGCGAACAGAGTGCAACGGGCGCTCGCACGCAGGCGCCCAAACGCGAAAACGCCCCGGAGCTTTCGCTCGCGGGGCGTTTTTGTGTTTGGTTGCGGGGACAGGATTTGAACCTGTGACCTTCAGGTTATGAGCCTGACGAGCTACCGGGCTGCTCCACCCCGC
>JAQGKM010000045.1 GCA_028290125.1 Hyphomicrobiales bacterium
GGTTCGGATTGCATCGGCACCTCGGTGCGCCAGGGCGCGCTGTCGGTGACGCAGCTCGAAATCATGCCCAAGCCGCCCGAGAAGGAAAACAAGCTTCTCACCTGGCCGGACTGGCCGCTGAAGCTGCGCACCTCCTCGTCGCACGAGGAAGGCGCCGAGCGCGACTTCGCCGTCAACACGGTCGAGTTCACCGGTGAGAACGGCGCCGTGAAGGCGCTGACCTGCGTGCGGGTGGACGGCAAGTTTCAGGCGATCCCCGGCACCGAGTTCGAGATCAAAGCCGATCTCGTGCTGCTCGCCATGGGCTTCGTTGCGCCGCTGCACGAGGGCCTGCTGCAGGGTCTGGGCGTCAAGCTCGACAATCGCGGCAACGTCGCGGCGGATACGATCAGCTACAAGTCGTCGTCCGAGAAGGTCTTCGCCTGCGGCGACATGCGTCGCGGCCAGTCGCTGGTCGTCTGGGCGATCCGCGAGGGTCGCCAGACCGCGCATGCCGTCGACAAGTTCCTGATGGGCGCGACCGTCCTGCCGCGCTGAGGCGGGGCGCTTGAAAACAAAAAGCCCGGCTCGAAAGAGCCGGGCTTTTTCGCGCCGTCATTGCGAGCGGAGCGAAGCAATCTAGGCACGAATGGTCGAGGGAGGCCGGGGCGGTGCGAGAGCGGAGTCACCAGCGCCTCACGCGCGGCCTCTGGATTGATTCGCTGCGCTAGCAATGACGGCATGGTGGCGCGTCCGCGTCCTCACCAAAAAAGACGGCCGCCGGTTTGCACCAGCGGCCCAAGTCTAGGGAGGAAACGCCCAAGGAGGGCATCGGCGGCGACAAGGTCGCCGCGCACAATCAATATGCATGTGCACTGCACAAAAAGCAAGTCTTGCTGACCTATTCCGGAAATGGTGCGGCGCACTGTCGCAACCCGGGTTGCAAGAGTCTTGAAATGTAAAGACTTTTGTCGCCCGAAAATCCAGATTTTTGGCCCCTCGCGCGGCCATCCCGGCTCCTGTATGTGTCACGGGATTGGTTTTTCAGGGGAAGCATGATGGGCGCTGTCGATTTTGCGCGGTTCGTTGACGAATTGGCCACAGCGTCGGGCGAGGTCATCCTGCCGTTCTTCCGCAGTCACTTCAGCGCGGAGGACAAGAACCAGGGCGGCGCCTTCGATCCGGTGACCGAGGCCGACCGGGCCGCCGAAAACGTCATGCGGCGCATGATCGAGGACAGTTTCGCCGAGCACGGCATCATCGGCGAGGAATTCGGCTCCAAGAACGCGGAAGCCGAATACGTCTGGGTGCTCGATCCCATCGACGGCACCAAGAGCTTCATTTCCGGCCTGCCGGTGTGGGGCACGCTGATCGGCCTCCAGCACGGCGGCCGGCCCTGCTACGGCATGATGCACCAGCCCTTCACGCGCGAGCGCTTCTTTGGCGACGGGCGCTCGGCCAGCTGGCGCGGGCTCGACAGCAAGGGCAAGATCGTCGAGCGCAGCCTGCACGCGCGCACCTGCGAAGACCTGGCGCACGCGACCCTGATGACGACGCATCCCGCGCTGCTGACGCCCGAAACCCGTGCGCCTTTCGCCCGGGTCGAGGAACAGGTCCGCCTGTCGCGCTATGGCGGCGATTGCTACGCCTACTGCATGGTCGCGGCTGGCCATGTCGATCTCGTCATCGAGAGCGGGCTCAACGCCTATGACATCTGCGCGCTGGTGCCGATCGTCGAAGGCGCCGGCGGCATCGTGACGGACTGGACGGGCGGCAGCGCCGCCAAGGGCGGCTCCATTGTCGCGGCGGGCGACAAGCGCCTGCACGAGCAGGTGCTGAAGATCCTCAACGCGTGAGGCTCACGCCACCTTGCCGTGGCGGGCGAGAAGCATGTCGGCTTCGCCCGCAGCGCCCGGAATGAACGCGTCGAAGCCGGCCCAGAAACGCGCGCGCACGGCGTCGTTTTCGAGCAGGATTTCGTGGCGCGATCTTTCGAGCAGGATCATGCGGCCGACCTTCAGGCGCGCCGCGAAGCGCTCCGTCGCATAGCTGTCGACGACCCAGTCGTGCTGCGCGGCGAAGATCAGCACGGGCGTGCGGATCTGGCGCGGATATTCGGCGTCCTGGAATTTCTGCATTTGCCGGAAGGCTGCATGCGCCCACGCGATCGTTGGGTCGCCGAGCGAGAGTTGTGGCTCTGCCGCAAGGACATCCCGGATACGGTTGAAGCGCCGTTCGTTGGTCGTGAGTGGATTGCCCGCGAAGCCGCGCTCGAGGACGGGCTTGCGTCCGCCGCCCGGCACGAAGGCGCCGCCGAGGCCGATGGAGTCGCACAGAACGGCGAGCGCGCGCGCCAGCTTCGGAAAGCGCAGGCCGGTGAGGTCGATCATCGGCGCCGACAGCACGAGACGCGCGAAGGGCGAGCCGTTGTCATGCGCCTGGTCGAGCAGGATGGCGCCGCCCATGGAATGACCGAGCGCATACCAGGGCTTCGGGCAATGCGGTTCCAGCACCTGCGCGCGCACGGCGTCGAGATCGCGCAGGTAGAGCGAGAAATCGTCGATGTGTCCCTTCGCGCGGTCTTTCAATTCGCGCGTCGACAGGCCCTGGCCGCGCCAGTCGAAGACGACGACGCCCAGTCCGCGCGCGAGCAGCCCAGAGATCGTCTCGAAGTATTTTTCGATATATTCGGAGCGCCCGGATGCGATCAGCACGGTGCCGCGGCAGGCGCCTTGCGGCGCAAAGCGTGCGGCGCGCAGCGTCAGGCCGTCGACGGTCTCGACCGCCATGACGGTCGCGCCCGGCGGAATGGGATTGTCGGGCGTTTCCACCAGCTTCATCGAACGCGATCTCCAGGCAATCTCATTATCCAACACTTGGTCTGAACAAAAGCTTGAGCTCGGACGCGTCTCATACGCGCCGCCTCCGAAGCGGCCTCCGACTTGGCCTCCGACTTGGCGTCCGGCCAAGGCGGCGCCAAGGTAAAGGCGACGCCCGAATCAGCAGGGCCATGGGGACGCAAGAATATGACGCTCGAATTTTCCGCATTCGGCATATTTGCCGTCGTACTCGTGGTGTTCGTCATCGTCACCATTCTGATGGGCGTGCGCCAGGTGCCGCAGGGTTACGCGCTGACCATCGAGCGCTTCGGTCGCTACCACAAGACGCTGACCGCGGGTCTCGGGCTGATCGTGCCGTGGATCGACAGCGTCGGGCGCCGGGTGAACGTGATGGAGCAGGTGCTCGACGTGCCCTCGCAGGAGGTCATCACGCGCGACAACGCGTCCGTGACCGTCGATGGCGTCGCCTTTTTCCAGGTGCTCGACGCCGCGCGCGCCTCCTATGAAGTGTCCGACCTCGACCGCGCGCTGCTCAACCTGCTGATGACCAACATCCGCACCGTCATGGGCTCGATGGATCTCGACGAACTGCTGTCGCATCGCGACGCCATCAACACGCGGCTTCTCGCGGTGGTGGACGCCGCCGCAGGGCCGTGGGGCATCAAGATCAACCGCGTCGAGATCAAGGACATCGTGCCGCCCAAGAACATGATCGACTCGATGGCGCGGCAGATGATGGCCGAACGCGAAAAGCGCGCGGCGGTTCTCGAAGCCGAAGGCCAGCGGCAGGCCGAGATCCTGCGTGCAGAAGGCCGCAAGCAGGCGCTCGTGCTCGACGCCGAGGGCCGCCGTGAGGCCGCCTTCCGCGACGCCGAAGCGCGCGAGCGTCAGGCGCAGGCCGAAGCTGCCGCAACCGGCATGGTCAGCGAGGCGATCGCCAAGGGCGATATCGCGGCGCTGAATTATTTCGTCGCCGAAAAATACGTCGGCGCGCTCGACGCCTTCGCGCATGCGTCCAACCAGAAGGTGTTCATCATGCCGATGGACATGGCGGGCCTTGCCGGCACCGTCGGGGGCATCGCCGAACTCGCACGCTCGGCGCTGGGCGACGGCGCTGCGCGCGGCTCGGTGCCGACCACGGCGCGGCGGCGGAGCGACGGCGAATGACCGGTCTCCTCACGTCGCCCTGGAGTTGGGCCATCGCGGGCCTCGCGCTCGCCATGCTGGAAACCATGGCGCCGGGCGTCTTCATGCTTTGGGTGGGGCTCGCTGCCTTCGCCAATGCGCTGCTGTTGGTTGTCGTCCAACCGATTTCGGCCGAGTGGCTGCTGATGACTTTCTGCGCCTTCACGGTCGTGTCGGTGCTGATCGGGCGGAAGATCTACGGGGCGCGCGACCTGTCGAACGACGCGCCGTTCCTGAACCGTCGCGCGGCCGCGCTGGTCGGGCGCGAAACGCGGCTTCAGGCGGCCATCGAAGACGGCGTCGGCGTGGCCAACATCGACGACACGGTCTGGCGCGTCGCCGGACCGGACCTGCCGCAGGGCGCCCGCGTGAAGATCGTCGGCATGACCCCGGACGGCACGATGCTGCGGGTGGAGGCGGCGTAGTTCGTCAGGCGACGCCGAGCCGCAGCAGATCGTGCAGGTGGACGATGCCGCAGGGGCGGTTGGCCGGATCGACCACCAGCATGGCGGAGATCTTGCGGGCGTTGAGCATTTCGAGCGCCTCGACGCCAAGCGTTTCGGGCGTCACGGTGCGGGGCGCGCGGGTCATCACGTCTTCCACCTTCGCGCCCATCAGGTCGGGACGCATGTGGCGGCGCAAGTCGCCGTCGGTGACGATGCCGGCCAGCTTGCCGTCGCGGTCGAGCACGCCGACGCAGCCGAAGCCCTTGGCGGAAATTTCCACGACCGCTTCGCCCATCGACGCGCCGAGCGCGACGCGCGGGATCTGGTCGTCGCGGTGCATGATGTCGCGCACGAAGGTGAGTTTTGCGCCGAGCTTGCCGCCCGGGTGGAAGACGCGGAAATCCTGCGCGGTGAAGCCCTTGGCCTCGAGCAGCGCGATGGCGAGCGCGTCGCCGAGCGCGAGCTGCATGGTCGTCGAGGTCGTCGGCGCGAGACCGTTCGGGCAGGCCTCTTCGCTTTTCGGCAGGGCGAGGCACACGTCAGCCTCAGAGCCCAGCGCGCTGTCGGCATTCGACGTGATGGCGACGAGGCCGATCCGGAAACGGCGCGAATAGGTGATGATGTCGGCGAGTTCGGCTGTCTCGCCCGACCACGACAGGGCGAGGATGACGTCGCCCGCCTGGATCATGCCGAGATCGCCATGGCTCGCTTCGCCCGGATGCACGAAGGTCGCGGGCTGACCCGTGGAGGCGAGCGTCGCCGTGACCTTGCGGCCGATATGGCCGGACTTGCCCATGCCGGTGACGATGACACGGCCGGGCGCGGCGCCGATCAGCGCGACGGCGTCGGCAAAGCGGTCGCCCAGCCCGTCGAGCGTCAGGGCCGCCTCAATGGCGGCGATGC
>JAQGKM010000065.1 GCA_028290125.1 Hyphomicrobiales bacterium
TTTCTGCGCTGGGGCGGTCAGGATGAGTGTCAATGGCCTGCATCTTGCAAAGTTGAAAAAATAAACGTCAGGTCTCAACTCGGGGTATCGCCATGAAGAATGACAGCACAAACGCCACGCGCCGCTCGATCGTGCGCGGCATGGCAGCCGTGACGGGCGCGCTTGCGATGCCCAACATCGCGCGCGCGCAGACGCCGATGATCATGAAAGTCGGCACCCCGACGTTGAACGACGACCAGCACGAGTGGATGAAGATCTTCGCGTCGATCGTCGAGACCAACAGCAAGGGCGCGATCAAGGCCGAACTCTATCCCGCGAGCCAGCTCGGACTTGCGCCGCGCATGATCGAGGGCGCGCAGCTAGGCTCCGTGCAGGTCATCGTCATGCCTCCCGAATTCCTGAGCGGCGTCGATTCGCGTTACGAGGTGCTGGGCGCGCCGGGCATGTTCAAGGACATCGGCCACGCACAACGTTGCCTGCTGTCGCCCGAGTTCAACGAGGCTTTCCTGTCGATCGGCAGCCCGAAGGGATTGACTGGCATTGGCCTCTTCATCAATGCGCAGATGATCATCAATTGCCGCACGAAGCTCGAGAGCCTTGCGGACGTGTCGAAGAAGAAGATCCGCGTGCTCGGCTCCGCGATGCAGACCGAGCAGATCAAGCGCCTGGGCGGCACCGGCGTCCCCATGGCTCTGGGCGAAGTTCTGCCTGCCGTGCAGCAGGGCACGATCGACGGCGTTCTGGGCAGCCTGCCTGTCATGACGGCTTTGCGCTTCTACGACGCCGCCAAATACATTCTCGAAACCGAGCATGCGACGATCACGGTCGCGTCGCTCGCCAGCAAGGTGTGGCTCGAGAAACTGCCGAAGGAATTGCAGACCATCGTGGTGGAAGCAGGCCAGAAGGCGAGCCGCGACGTCTACGAATGGGCGATCGCGTTCAACGATCGCCAGCGCAAGGTGTGGACCGACAATGGCGGCGAGATCGTGAAGCTGTCCGCCGCCGATCATGAGAAGCTCACCGCCATCATGAAGCCGATCGGCGAGGAGGTCGCGAGCCGCAAGCCCGCAGAAAAGACGCTCTTCGACCTGCTGAAGAAAACCGCCGACACGGTGGCCTGATTTTCATGCAGGACGCCAGCTTGCCAGGAGTGGGTTACGACGACCTGCGCGACTTCATCGCGCGGGTCGAGGACATCGGTGGGTTGAAGCGCATCGCAGGCGCCGACCCGCATCTCGAGATCGGCGCGATCACGGAGGTGGGGGCCGGGCTTCCCGACTGTCCGGCGCTGTTGTTCGACGACATCAAGGGCTTCCCGCGCGGATTCCGCATCTTCACCAACGCCACCGTTCATGCGCGGCGCGCATCGCTGGCGCTCGGCATCGATCCCGCGCTGTCGCCTCTCGAAGCGCTGAAGGTCTGGAAGACACGGCGCACGACGCTCAAGCCAATCGAACCGGTGGTCGCATCGACTGCGCTCTTCCTGCAGAACTCGCGCACCGGGCGTGAGGTCGATCTGTCGGTCTTCCCGGCGCCCCATTGGCACCGGAAGGATGGCGGCCCCTACATCGGGTCGGGCAGCCTGATCATCATGCGCGATCCCGACACTGGCTGGATCAACGCCTCGATCTACCGCGTGCAGGTGCATACGAAAGATCGTGTGACAATCCAGTTCGACCACACCGGCCGCCATGGCAACATGATCGCGCAGAAATACTGGAGCCGCGGCGAGGCCTGTCCGGTCGCTGTCGTCAGCGGTCAGGATCCGGCCCTGTTCATCGCCGGCTTCGAATATCTGCCGGCCGAGAAATCGGAATATGCCTTCGCGGGCGCGATCAAGGGCCGACCCATCGAGATCTTCGCCGGTCCGGTCACGCAGCTTCCGCTGCCGGCGCGCGCGGAAATCATCCTGGAGGGGCGCCTTCTCCCGCCCGAGGAAGCGCTTCTGCCCGAGGGTCCCTTCGGCGAATTCACCGGCTATTACGCAAACGACACGCGCCCGGCGCCGGTCATGCACGTCGACGCGATGCACTGGCGCGACGACCCCATCCTGCTCGGCTCGCCGCCGATGAAGCCGCCGCGCTTCCACTTCGGCCTGCCGTTCCGCGCCGCCGGAATCTGGAGCGACCTCGAAGCTGCTGGCGTCACCGATGTCGTGGGCGCCTGGCAGCATGTTTCGCAGCTGATGACCGTCATCTCGCTTCAGCAGCGCTACGCGGGGCACGCCAAACGCGCGGGCCTCATCGCCGCAGCCAATTCCTACATGGGCCGCCTCGTCGTCATCGTCGACGAGGACATCGATCCCTCGAATCTGGCCGATGTGATGTGGGCGGTGACGACACGCGCGGAGCCGTCCGAATCCGTCGACATCGTGCGCAACGCCTGGAGTTCTGCGCTCGACCCGCGCATTCCCACGGCGGACAAGATGCGCGGCGTGACCTCTCATTCCAAGATGATCATCGACGCCTGCAAGCCTTTCGCCTGGCGGAACGAGTTTCCGGCCAGCACGGCGCTGTCGATCGAAGAGGCGCTGGACGTCAGGCGCAAATGGTTTTCGGGCGACTGAGGGATCACGGATGAAGTTTCTCGGTGGACTCGACAGATATCTGCTCGCCGCCCTCACGACCGTCGCCGTCGTGATGCTGGCGCTGAGCGTCGTCATCAACTTCGGCAATATCGTGGGCCGCTACCTCCTGCATGCGCCGATCGAATGGGCCGAAGAGGCGATGCTTTATCTCATGATCGCCTTCGTCTTCCTGGGCGGTGCACGCATCGCCTCGGATGGCACGCATATCCGGATGGACGTCTTCGTGCGGCTGATGCCCGAGCGCGCCCGCCTGATCGTGCAGTGGCTGACCGACGTCCTGATGGTGCTGGCCGGTCTCGTTCTTGCGGCCTATGCCGTGCCGACAGTCCGTCAGCTGCATGATTTCGACCAGCTCAGCGTCGCCGCCGAAATTCCGATGTATTTGCCGCACGCCGTGATTCCTCTGGGCCTGCTGGCGATGGCGGTCGTCACCGTGCTGCGCCTCGTCTCCGGACGATGGCGCGACACGTCGGGCGGTTCGCACTAGAAAGCAGCGCGTCGATGATGAATGTCCTTCTGTTTTTCGTGCTGCCGGCGTCGCTTGTCATGCTGGGCGTGCCGATCTTCCTGACGCTGCTGGTGACGTCTGCGACCATCGTGCTGCACAGCGGCGCCCCGATGGGCGGGCTGCAGATCTACATGTTTGGCAGCCTCGACAATTTCCCGCTTCTGGCCGTGCCGTTCTTCGTGCTCGCGGGCGAGATCATGGCGCAGGGCGGCGTCGCGCACCGAATCATCGCCTGGATCATGTCGCTGATAGGCAATGTGCGAGGATCGCTCCCCGTCACCACGGTCGCGGCCTCGGAGGTCTTCGGCGCCATGACCCACACGGCGGTCGGCACCGTCGTCGCGGTCGGCCGCATGATGCATCCCTCGCTGCGCCAGAACGGATACAGCGAAAACTTCTCGGTCGGACTCATTGCCTCGTCGGGCGCCATCGCGGTCGTGATCCCGCCGTCGATCTCGATGATCATCTACGCGCTCGTGGCGCAACAATCGGCGATTTCACTGTTCACCGCCGGCATCCTGCCGAGTATCCTCATCGGCCTTGTCGGCGCGATCTACGTCATCGGCTATTCACGGGTGAAGAACGTCGCGCGCAGCAAGACCGAGCAGGTCGCGACCGTCTGGCGTACGACGAAGGACGCGAGCTGGTCGCTCGGCACCATTGCGGTAATCTTCGGCGGCATTTACGGCGGCGTCTTCACGCCGACCGAGGCGGCGGGCGTGGCGGTGATCTACGCCCTGTTCGTCACCATGGTTGTGCATCGTGAGGTCGGCGTCTCGCAGCTCTGGCAGATCCTCGTCAGCACGGTCATTCTCGTGTCGCAGATCATGCTCATCGTCATGGCGGCGGGCGTCTACGCGAGCCAGCTGACGATCAGCGGCATTCCGCAGCAGATCGTCGAGACGATCATCGGCCTGCACCTGCCGCCCTGGCTGCTGCTGCTGTCGATCAACGTGCTGCTGCTTCTGATGGGCAGCTTCCTCGAGCCGCCCGCGGCTATCATGATTTTGACGCCGCTGCTGTTGCCGATCGTGCGCGCCGTCGGCATGGATCCGATCCATTTCGGCATCGTCATCGCCGTCAATCTCTCGATCGGCATGTACACGCCGCCCTTCGGCCTGAACCTGCTGGCGACGCAGGCCGTCCTCAAAACCCGCATGGGCGCGGTCTATCGCGGCGCCATGCCTTTCGTGCTGATCAATTTCGGCGTCCTGCTCCTCATCACCTACGTGCCGTGGTTCTCGATGGCGCTGCTGGGCAAGTAGGAAAAACGGCGCTGGCTTGTCACCGGCGCCGCACGGCCCCATCTTGAAGGCATGACGAACGCAGGCGCCTTTCCCGTAAGCTTGGCCGATGTTCTGGCGGCGCGCGACCGCATCGCCGGGCAGGTGCTCGTCACGCCTTTCCTCGAGGCGCGCGTGCTGTCGCAGATCACCGGCGCGCGCGTGTTCGTCAAATTCGAGAATTTGCAATTCACCGCTTCCTTCAAGGAGCGCGGCGCCCTGAACCGTCTGGCGCAATTGTCTGCCGACGAAGCCAGGCGCGGCGTCGCCGCCATGTCGGCCGGCAATCATGCGCAAGGCGTCGCCTTTCATGCGCGGCGTCTCGGCGTTCCGGCGCTCATCATCATGCCCATCACGACGCCGCTCACCAAGGTGGAGCAGACGCGCGCACACGGCGCCGAGGTGCTGTTGCATGCGGGCGATCTGGCGGATTGCGCGAGTGAAGCGCGCCGGCTGGCGGATGAGCGCGGGCTGACGTTGATCCCGCCATATGATGACCCGCATGTCATCGCCGGGCAGGGCACGGTGGCGCTCGAGATGATCGAGGCGCAGCCCGGGCTCGACGCCTTCATCGTGCCGGTTGGCGGTGGCGGGCTGATTTCCGGAATGGCGATCGCGACGCGCGCACTCGCGCCGGGAACGAAGGTCTATGGCGTACAGGCGCAGACGCATGCGGCGATGTCGGCAGATTTCACCGGCGCAGCCGTCGGCGCCGGCGGTTCGACGATCGCCGAAGGCATTGCGGTGAAAACGCCGGGCGCGTTGACGGCGCCGATCATCCGCGCCTGCGTGGACGGCATGTTCACCGTGCCGGAAGGGGCCATCGAAAAAGCCGTCGCGCTGTTCATCAATGTCGAGAAGACGGTGGCGGAAGGCGCAGGCGCCGCCGCGCTCGCCTGTCTGCTCGCGCATCGCGAGGCTTTTGAGGGCAAATCGGTTGGCATCGTCCTGTCGGGCGGCAACATCGATGCGCGGCTGATCGCGTCCGTCCTCATGCGCGAACTCGTGCGCGAGCAGCGGCTGGTGACGATCCGTTTCGCGCTCGCCGACCAGCCGGGCCTGCTTGCGCGCGTCACGGCGGTAATGGCGCAGACGGGCGCCAATGTCATCGAAGTGCAGCACCGCCGCACCGGTCTGGCGCTGGCGGCCAACGAAGCGACGGTCGAAATCACCTTCGAGTCGCGCGGCGCCGAACACGCGCGCGACGTCCTCGACGTGCTGGCGCGCGAGGGCTTCGACGCGCAGATCGTCTGAAGATCAGTCGCCCTTGATGCCGGCCTGCGGGATGAGCTCGGTCCAGCGCGCGA
>JAQGKM010000075.1 GCA_028290125.1 Hyphomicrobiales bacterium
CCGCTCGTCATGGTGCACGCCAATCCGTACGACCGGCGGCTGTTCGTGCACCAGGTCGCGCGCTTCTCATCGTTTTATCGCTGCGTCTCGATCGACCTGCGCGGCTACGGCCTGTCCGACAAGCCGACCGATCCCTTCACGCTCGAGGACATGACGCAGGATGTGCTCGGGGTCTGTGACGATCTCGGGCTCATGCAGGCGGTCTTTCTCGGCGTCAGCGTCGGCTCCGGCATTGCGCTCAAGATCGGCCTCGACCATGCGATCCGCGCGCGAGGGCTGGTGCTGGTGGGCGGTTCGAGCCGCCCGGGCGGCAACATCCAGAAGCGCATCGACGCGTTCCGCGACATCGGGCCGGGTCGCTACCGGCGCGACTACATGCCCGAGCTGTTTGCGCCGGGGTTCACCGAGACCCGGGCAGGCCGCTGGGTCATGGACATGTTCATGGACGATGCGCATCGGCTCGACGGCCAGTCGATCGCCCGCATCTTCGAGGCGAGGGGCTCGGAAAACATGCTGCCGCGATTGCCCGGCCTCGACATGCCGGTGCTGGTGATCAATGGCGAACACGATAATTCGCTCGGGCGCGGACGTGAGACGGCGGAGCACATTCCTGGCGCCCGGCATGTCGTGCTGCCGGCTACGGGGCACGCCTGCTGCATCGAAGACCCGGCGGCCTTCGATGCAGCGATGATGGAGTTTCTGAAGGAGCGCGGACTCTGGCCGCAGCAGCTTTGAGCGTGCGCGCCAGCCTCAGTCCTGAGCCGGGACGTTGGCCTCCTTCACGAGGCGCGCATATTTCTCGACCTCGGCCTTCAGGAACGCCCTGAACTGATCGGGCGTGCTGCCGACCGGTTCCGATCCGAAGCTGTTGATGCGCTTGACGACGCCCTGATCTTGCAGCGCCGTGGCGATCTCCTGCTGGATCTTCGCGACGATCGTCGCCGGCGTCCTGGCCGGGGCGAACAGGCCCTGCCAGGAGTCGGTCGAGAAGCCCGGGAAACCCTGTTCGGCGATGGTTTTCACGTCAGGCATCAACGCCGAGCGCTTGGCGCCCGTGACCGCGATGGCGCGGAGCCCGCCGGCTTCGACCTGCGGCGCCGCGGTGCCCAAAGGCGATACGGCCATTTCGACATCGCCCTGCACGAGCGCCTGATTGAGCGGTGCGTCGCCCCGGAACGGCACCATCTGGATGTCGACCTTCGCCGAGACCTTCAGCATCTCCATGGTGAGGTGCAGCGGATTGCCGACGCCGGTCGACCCGTAGTTGAGCGCGCCCGGCTTCTCGCGCGCGATCTTCAGGAGGCCGTCGAGATCCTGCGCCGGGAACTTCGGATTGACCACGAGCAGCAGCGACGCCGAGATGATCTGGGTGATCGGCGTGAAGTCCGCGATCGGATCGTACGACAGCTTCTTGTAGATCGACGGGCTGATGGCGTGGCCCACCGTGGTCAGCAGGAACGTGTAGCCGTCCGGCGCCGCCTTCGCGACGGCGTCGGCGGCGATGTTGCCGCCCGCGCCGGGGCGGTTCTCGATGATGACAGGCTGCTTCATCGCCTCCTGCAGCTTCGCCCCGACGATGCGCGCCAGTGAATCGACCGCCCCGCCCGGCGCGAAGGGCACGATGATCTTGATGGGCTTGTCCGGATAGGTTTGCGCCATACCCGACGCGGTCGCGAGCAGGCTCATGGCGCACGCCATGGCCACGACGATCTTGCGCATGTTGTTTCCTCCCGTGACCTCGATCAATGGTCGAGTTTTGTTTCTTTTTGGTCGATGACGCTGAGATTCAGGTTCTTGAGCAGCCGGTAGATCGTGTCGACTTCGGCCTGCATGGGTTTTGGCATCGGCGGGCGCATGTACGGGTTGGGGATCAGTCCGCGCAGCCATGTCGCGGTCTTGTAGCGGATATGCAGGCGGCCCATGTCGGCCACATATTCCTGCAGTTCGCTCAGGCCGCTGTCCCAGATCGCGCAGGCGGCGTCGAGATCGCGCCGGTCCCAGGCTTCGAGATGGGCGAGCATCGGCTCCTTGGCGAAATTCCAGAAGCCCGACAGCGTGCCGTCGAACATGTTGGTGAGCCGGTACTCATGGAAGCGCGAGGCGAGGGCGCCCATGACGGCGACGTCGCGGTCGAGACCCTTCAGGCCCTTGGCGATGAGCCGGAAGCCCTCGTACGTGTAGGTCATCTTCCAGCCGACGATGTTGGGCACCTCCTTGCAGATGCGCAGCGTCGCAGCGAGCGGAAGGCCCGGGTAGAACGGCGGTTTCGCGCCGCCGACCGGATGCGTCACGATCGGCAGATCGACTGCGCGGTCTTGCGCGACGATCTGGTCGAGCCAGATTTCCGGATAGGCGTCGGCGTCCCAGCAGGAGGTGACATCCTGCGCGCCGCCGGGCGGCGTGACGAAGATACCATCGACGCCAAGCGCCTTGCAGTCCTTGGCGGTCTCCACGGTTTCGGCGGTCGTGATCGCCCAGGTGCCGGCGATGATCGGCAGTTTGCCGTGCGCTTCTTCCATGGAAATTTCGAGCACGCGACGCTTTTCGGCGCGCGTCAGGTAGAAGATCTCGGCCGCCTCCGGATTTACGCAGAGCCCGCCTTCCTTCACGAACTCGGGGTCGTCGACGAAGGTGCGGATGAAGCGGCGATAGCCCTGCTCGTCGATCGTGAGATCGCGGTTCATCGGCAGCAGCGCCGCCACGTAGCGGCGGTGTCCAACAGTTTTCATGGCGTTTCCTCTATCGTCTTGTGAGGCGATTATCCGTCGCCAACTCATGATTGCAACTCAGCTTGTTCTCATGAGAACATGAGCCTTGCTCATGGAGGCGGCATGAACCTCGCGACGCTCGACTTCAATCTGCTCAAGGTTCTGGACGCTCTTCTGAAGACGGAGAGCGTGTCCAGGGCGGCCGGCCGCCTCAACGTGACGCAATCGGCGGTCAGCCATGCGCTCAAGCGCTTGCGCGAGATCTTTCAGGATCCGCTGCTCGTGCGGGACGGCGCGGTGATGCGCGTCAGCGCCCGCGGGCTCGCGCTGCGCGAGCCGCTGGAGCGGGCGATGGTGAACATTCACGCCCTGATCTCGGTCGCGGCCGACTTCGACCCGGCGCAGTCGCGGCGGACGTTCCGCCTCGCCATGAGCGACGCCATGACGGTGGAGGGCCTGCCCAGCATCATGCAATCCGTGCGGCGCGAGGCGCCGGGCATCGACATCTGGGTGGAGACCGGCGGGCCGGTGCACTCGTGCCGCCTGCTCACCGACGACAAGGCGGATCTGGCGCTGGGCGTGTTTCCCTCGGCCACGGCAGGCCTGCGGCGGCAGGAGCTCTATCGCGACGAACTCGTCTGCATCGTCGACCGGTCCAATCCGCGGCTGGCCGGTGGCGTCCTCGGCGCGCAGGCCTATCTCGACAGCCCGCACGTGACGGTGGCGGCGAGCAGCGATTCAGGCATCCAGCTCGACGACATCCTCCGGTCGATGGGCATGCAGCGGCGTATCGTCGCCAGCGTGCCGCATTATCTGGCGATTCCGGCGCTGATCGCCGGCACGGATCTGGTCGCGCATTCGCGGCGCAAGCTGCTGGAGGTGTTCCGGTCCTCACAGGGGCTGATGGTGGTGCCCATTCCGGTGCCGTTTCCGGTCCCGGACCTCGTGTTCGAGCAGGTCTGGCACGAACGGCACATGCTCGATCCCGGGCAGGTCTGGCTGCGCGACGTGGTGAGGCGCGCGCTGGCGCAGCCGTGAAGGTGAGCCGCCCGGCGGGCTGCCGCGCCTGTGGCCTTGCCGCTGGCGGCGCCACGTCCTAAAAGCCTGTTCGCGCTCTTTATGCTCCCGACTCACCTCGCGGAGCCGCAGGCGGGCAGACCGCCCGGACGAGGCCAGGACAGCCTGATGAGTATCGCCCGGATCATCGAGCCGGCCACCGCCGCCCTTGACCGCACGCTCGCCTCGCACCGGCGCGCGTCGCTGTGGCTGTCGCTCCTGTCTCTCGCGCTGTTCCTGCCGGGCTTCTTCAGCCTCCAGCCGATGGACCGCGACGAGCCGCGTTTCGCGCAGGCGACCAAGCAGATGCTCGAGACGGGCGATTACGTCTCCATCCGCTTCCAGGATGAGGCGCGCAACAAGAAGCCTGTCGGCATCTACTGGATGCAGGCCGCGGTGGTCAGCGCAGCCGATGCGCTCGGTCTGCCGCAGGCGCGCACGACCATCTGGGTCTACCGGCTGGTGTCGTTGCTCGGCGCCGTGTCGGCGGTGCTGCTCACCTACTGGACGGCGCTCGCTTTCCTGCAGCGGCGCAATGCTTTTCTGGCGGCGCTGCTGCTCGCCTCGACGATCCTGCTCGGCGTCGAGGCGCGGCTCGCCAAGACCGATGCCGTCGTGCTCGCGACCGTCATGGCGGCGATGGGCGCGCTCGCGCGCTTCTACCTCGCGCCGAAAGCTCAGCGCGGCTGGGGACTTCCCTTCATCTTCTGGACAGCCATCGGTCTTGGCCTGCTGGTCAAAGGTCCGATCACCCCGATGGTCCCGCTGTTCGCCGGCGTCGTGCTGGCGGTGAAGGATCGCGGCGCGCGCTGGCTGCCGGCGATGCGGCCGCTGCCGGGACTCGTGTGGGCGCTGCTCCTCGTCGTGCCGTGGTTCGTGCTGATCATGGTGGCGACCAAGGGCGCCTTCCTGACCGACTCCGTCGGCAACGACATGCTCGGCAAGGTGAGTTCGGGGCAGGAGGCGCATGGCGCGCCGCCGCTGACCTATTTCGTCGCCTTCTGGGTGACGGCCTGGCCGATGGCGCCGCTCGCCGCGCTGGCCGCGCCCTTCGCCTGGCGCGCGCGGCGCGAACCCGCGGTGGCTTTCCTCCTCGCGTGGATCGTGCCGTTCTGGCTTCTGTTCGAGGCCATTCCGACCAAGCTTCCGCACTATGTGCTGCCGGTCTACCCGGCCATCGCCATTCTGATCGCCATCGCAATCGAGCGTGGCGAACTGGCGCTGTCTCGCACCTGGGGCAGGGTGATGCTGCGCCTCTTGCCGGGGCTCGCGCTACTGCTGTTTGCGGTCGGCATGGGCCTCAGCTTCTACACCGGCCGCGCGCCCGGCACGGCGGCCTTCGCCGTCACGCCTTTCCTGCTCTGGCTGGCGTTCCACCTGCTGCGCGACATCGGCCGCGAGCCGATCGATCAATCGGTGCTGGGCGGCGTCGCGCTGGCGTTCTGCGCCTATGTGTTCGTGTTCAGCGGCGTGATGACGAGCGGGCCGTTCGAGCCGTGGCGGATGTCGCCGCGCCTGTCGGAAGCCAGCCAGCGCGTGGCGAAACTGCTGCCCGAGTGCCGGCGGCTCGACCCTGCGACATCGGGCGGGTTCAACGAGCCGAGCCTCGTGTTCCTGACCGGCACGAGCCTGCGCATGATCGATGGCGCGCAGACGGCGCGGTTCATCGAGGAGCAGCCGTGCCGCGTCGCCTTTGTCGACGTGCGTGAGGAAGCGGCCTTCCGGAGCGCGCTCGCGCCGACGTCGCAGGTCGCGCTTTATGAGCGCGTGCAGGGCGTCAATCTCAATGGTGGCCGCAAGCTCGACATCGCCATCTACGCCCGGAAGCCTGCGCCATGATTGCGCATCTCGCCCCGTTGCGGCATGCGTCCCGCGACTTCCTCGCGCATTGGAAGATTGCCGAGCGCCGCAGCACGATCGAGGGCCGGCGGTTCGAGGCGATGATCGCGATGCTGGTCTGCGTGAGCATCGTTGCGACGGCGCTGCTCGGCGACGCCTCGATCACCGAGGCCATGCGCAGCGTGTCGCCGGGTTTGAAGGCGGTTTTCCTGCAGATCACGAAGCTCGGCGACTCCGGCTGGATCTTCGCGCTGTCAATTGGTGTCTTCGTCATCGCGCTGCTCGCGCGTTTGCGTGGGCTCGGCGCCCGCATGGATGCGGCGCTCGGCCTTCTCGCCGGGCGTGCGTTCTTCATCTTCGCCGTCAATGCGGTGTCGGGCATCCTGTCGCTCGTCGTGAAGATGATCTTCGGCCGCGCGCGCCCACGTCTGTACGAGTCCTTTGGGGCTTTTCACTTCGACATGTTCTCGGTGAAATCATCCGTGCTGAGTTTTCCGTCCGGCCACGCCGTGACGGCCTTCGCCACAGCGACGGCGCTCGCCTTCATGGCGCCCCGCGCCGGCAAGGCCCTGGTCGTGATCGCCATCCTCGTCGGTGTGTCCCGCGTCGTGACCGGCGCGCATTTTCCTTCCGACGTCATCGCCGGCATGGCGCTTGGCGTGGCTACCGTCGTTTTCATGCGCCGCGCTTTCGCCGCGCGCCGCATCGTGTTTCGCGCGCGTGCGGCCGGCGTCGAGCTGCGCGGCGCTGGACTTGTCTGGCCAGCGCTGCGGCGCGCCACCACTTTCTGGAGACATTCATGACTGTCCCGCCCGCCGTCTCCGTGGTCGTCCCGGTGCGCAACGAGGCCGGCAATATCGAGCCGCTCGTCACCGAAATTGAACGTGCGCTGACGCCGACCGGTCCCTTCGAAATCGTCTATGTGAATGACGGCTCGACCGACCGCACGGCGCTGGAGCTTGCACGGCTGTCGGCGACGCGTCCCTGGCTGCGCGAAGTGCAGCATGCGCAATCCTGCGGCCAGTCGGCGGCGGTGCGCTCGGGCGTCCGCGCGGCGCATGCGCCCGTCATCATCACGCTCGACGGCGACGGCCAGAACGATCCGTCCTTCATGCCGGCCTTTCTCGCACGGCTCGCCGAGGCTGGCCCGCAGTGCGGCCTCGTGCAGGGCCAGCGCGTCGGGCGCAAGGACACCGGCTTCAAGCGCTTCCAGTCGCGCATCGCCAACCGCATCCGCGCGGCGGTGCTGAACGACGGCACGCGCGACACCGGCTGCGGCTTCAAATGCTTCCCGCGCGACGCCTATCTGGCGCTGCCCTATTTCGACGCGCTGCACCGCTTCATGCCGGCGCTGATCCGCCGCGAGGGACTGGAGATCGCCTATGTCGACGTGGTCGACAGGCCTCGCCTGACGGGCGTTTCCAATTACGGCTTCTTCGACCGTCTGTGGGTCGGCATCGTCGACCTGATGGGCGTGCGCTGGCTGATTAACCGGCGCAAGCGCGTGCCGGTGGCGACGGAGGCGATCCGTTGATCTTCTCCCTCTCGCATGCGCTCGGCGATTACCTCTACGACGTGTTCGTTGCGCGGTTCGACTTCTGGCTCGCGTTCGGCATCGTCGCGCAAATCCTGTTCACGGCGCGCATGGTGGTGCAATGGATCGCCAGCGAGCGGGCGGGGCGCTCGGTGGTGCCGGTCGCGTTCTGGGTGCTGTCGCTGGTCGGCGGCGGCATGACGCTCGCCTACGGCATCGAGCGCCGCGAGGCCGTGATCATCATGGGGCAGGTGCTGGCAGTGTTCATCTACATCCGCAACATCATGCTGATCCTGAAGAACCGCTCGAAGCAGAGCGAGGCGGAGTAGGGGGGGCGCATGCGCCCGCTTCGCCCATAGAAACGACTTTTGCATAACCTCCCGCCGTCATTGCGAGCGTAGCGAAGCAATCCAGGGGCCACGGATGAAACGCATGCGGGATCAGCGTTGCGCAGACGATCGTAAACGCGTGCCTGGATTGCTTCGCTCCGCTCGCAATGACGAAATTGATGGTTAGCAGAGGCTCAGGCCGCCGCCGCCCGCAGCCGCGCAAACCCCGCATCGAGATCCGCTTGCAGATCCTCGACGTCCTCCAGCCCGATCTGAAACCGCAGTCCCGGCCCACCGGGGTTCCAGGTCGTTGCGGTGCGATAGCTTGCGCAGTCGAAGGGGATCACGAGGCTCTCGTAACCGCCCCATGAATAGCCCATGCCGAACAGCTCCAGCCCGTCGAGCATCGCGGCGACGGCCTTGTCGGAGCAGGGGTGCAGGATGATCGAGAACAGGCCCGACGCGCCCAGAAAATCGCGCTTCCAGATCTCGTGACCCGGCGCGCCTTCGAGGCCCGGATGCAGCACCTGCTTCACCTCCGGCCGCGTCGCGAACCAGCGCGCCATCGCCAGTCCCTGCTTCTCGGCTTCGCGCAGGCGCAGCTCCATCGTGCGCAGGCCGCGCAGCGCGAGAAACGCGTCTTCTGGTCCCGCGCACATCGCGAAGGCGTCGAAGGTCTGGCGCAGGCGCCTGAACCATGTCGAGTTCGCCGACACCAGCCCGAGCATCAGGTCGGAATGGCCGCCGAGATATTTCGTGCCGGCCTCGACCGCGAGATCCACGCCGCGTTCGTGCGGCGGGAAGAACAGCGGCGTCGCCCAGGTGTTGTCCATGATCACGCACATGCCGTGCCGGTGCGCGACCTCGGAAATCGCGGGCACGTCCTGCACCTCGAACGATTGCGAGCCGGGCGCCTCGACCAGGATGGTCGTGGTGTTGTCGCGGATCAGCGCCTCGAAGCCGGCTCCGAGCAGCGGATCGTAATAGGTCGTCTCGACACCCATGCGCGCGAGCACGCTCTCGCAAAAGTGACGCGTCGGGTAATAGGCGCTGTCGGTGACGAGCAGATGGTCGCCGGCTTTCAATGCGGTCATCAAGGCGAGCGTAACCGCCGCGAGGCCGGTCGGCGCCAGCACCGTGCCGGCCGCGCCGGCGATGTCGGTCCACGCCTGCTCGAGCGCTTCGATCGTCGGCGTGCCCTTCGTGGCATAGGAAAATCGCGGCTTCGGACCGGTCAAAGACGCCATATCTGGGTAGAGAACCGTCGAGCCGCGATAAATCGGTGTGTTGACGAACCCGAACTGTTCATCGGGATTTCGCCCTGCGGTCACCAGCCTCGTGCGGGATTTCAGGCGCTTGCGTGTCGCGTCGCTCAATTTCGCCATCTGTTCCGCCGAAGCTCCCTCTCTTGACCGTGGTATGAAACTCGCTTGTGATACGTTCGGAAACGCAGCCGTGACGCGCCCTGGCCGTCCGGCAACGTCTTGAGTGCCATATTTACAGACAGGTCGCCAGACCGGGAGCCATTTCATGAAATTCATCGCAGCAGCTCTGCTCACAGCCGTTTCGCTCGGCGTGGCCGCGACGGGCGCGCAGGCGCAATCCGGCTCGAAAACTCTGGAGCAGGTGAAGCAGAAGGGCTTCCTCACCTGCGGCACCAACACCGGCCTCGCGGGCTTCGGCCTGCCCGACGACAAGGGCGCGTGGACCGGCCTCGATGTCGACTTCTGCCGCGGCATCGCGGCGGCCATCTTCGGCGATGGCACGAAGGTCAAGTTCATCCCGCTGTCGGCGAAGGACCGCTTCACCGCCCTGCAATCGGGCGAGATCGACGTGCTCGCGCGCAACGGCACGTGGACACAGTCGCGCGAGGCCGAACTCGGCCTGCTGTGGGCCGGCGTGAATTACTACGACGGACAGGGCTTCATGGTCCGCAAGAAGCTGAACGTGTCGTCGGCCCTCGAGCTGTCCGGCGCGTCGATCTGCGTGCAGCAGGGCACAACGACCGAACTCAACATGGCGGACTTCTTCCGCACCAAGGGCATGAAATACGAGGCCGTCGCGTTCCAGAACATCGATGAAGCCGTGAAGGCCTATGACTCGGGCCGCTGCGACGCCTACACGACGGACGCCTCGGGCCTCTATTCGTCGCGCCTGAAGCTGGTCAACCCTGACGAGCACGCGGTGCTGCCGGAGATCATCTCGAAGGAGCCGCTCGGGCCGGCCGTGCGGCAGGGCGACGACCAGTGGTTCAACCTCGTGCGCTGGACCCATTTCGCCATGATCAACGCCGAGGAGCTCGGCATCACCAAGGCCAATGTCGACGAGCAGGTGAAGACCGCCAATCCCGAGATCAAGCGCTTCCTCGGCGCGGAAGGCGACTTCGGCAAGGGCCTCGGCCTGTCGAAGGACTGGGCCTACAAGATCGTGAAGGCCGTCGGCAATTACGGCGAGGCGTTCAACCGCAACGTCGGCGAAGGCTCGCCGCTGAAAATCAAGCGCGGTCTCAACGCGCTCTGGAGCCAGGGCGGCATCCAGTACGCGCCGCCGGTGCGCTGAGATCGATTGACGAGAGCGGGGCCCAGCGCCCCGCTTTTCTTTGCACTGGGCGGCGGGGGCAGCATGGGCGACGGCGGCAGGCATGACATGAGACGGGGCTGCGCATGAGCGACGTGCAGGCGCAAAAACCTTCCGTCTCGCTGTTCTACAATCCGCGCGTGCGCGGCTTCCTCTACCAGGCCGTGCTCATCGCCATTGTCGTCTTCCTTGGCTACGAGGCGGTGGTCAACGCCTCCACCAACATGCGCGCGCGCGGCATCCCCACCGACTTCGCCTTCTGGGATCGCGTCGCGTCCTTCGACATCAACCAGTCGCTGATCGACTATTCGGCGGCATCAACCTACGGGCGGGCGTTCTTCGTCGGCCTGTGGAACACGCTGCTGGTCGCGGCCATCGGCGTCGTGCTGGCGACGTTCCTCGGCTTCTTCGTCGGCGTCGCGCGGCTGTCGCAGAACTGGGTCGTGGCGAAACTCGCCACCATCTACGTCGAGGTGATGCGCAACACGCCTCTGCTGCTGCAATTGCTGTTCATCTACAACGCCGTGCTGACGCCGCTGCCCAATCCGCGCAACTCGCTGTCCCTCGGCGCCGGCGTCTATCTCAACAACCGCGGCCTCGTCGTGCCCGATCCGCAGTTCGCGCCCGGCGCCGGCTTCATCCCGCTCGCCGCGGCCGTCGGCCTCGTGCTGGCGCTGGCGTTCCGCTTCTATGCGCGGCGCACGCAGGCGAAGACGGGCCGCATCTATCCGGTGGGGTGGATTTCCGCTGCGCTGATCCTCGGCCTGCCGCTCATCGCCTATGTGGCGGCGGGCGCGCCCGTGAGCTTCGTCACGCCGGTGCTGCGCGGCTTCAACTTCCAGGGCGGCATTCGCGTGCTGCCGGAATTCGTCGCGCTGCTGATCGGGCTCGTCATCTACACGGCCGCCTTCATCGCCGAAATCGTGCGCGCCGGCATCCTGTCGGTCTCGCATGGCCAGACGGAGGCGGCCCTGTCGCTCGGACTGACGCGCGCGCAGAATCTGAAGCTCGTCGTCACTCCGCAGGCGATGCGCGTGATCATTCCGCCGCTCACCAACCAATATCTCGCGCTGACGAAAAACTCGTCGCTCGCGGTCTTCGTCGGTTACCCCGATCTCGTGCAGGTGTTCGCCGGAACGGTGCTGAACCAGACGGGCGCCGCCGTGCAGGTGATCGCCATCACCATGGCGGTCTATCTCGTCATCTCGCTGGTCACCGCCGCCATCATGAACATTTACAACCGCCGCAATGCGTTGGTGGAGCGCTGACCATGGATGACGCGCCCCTCAACGACGCCGCCTTCCTGCGCCATGCCGAGGCGCCGAAGCTGAGTCCGCCGGCCGCCGTCGGCGGCGTGCTCGGCGCGCTGCGCACGCATCTGTTTTCCGGCTGGGTGTCGGGCCCGCTGGCGCTGCTTTTCCTGGCGCTGCTCGCCTGGATCGTGCCGGACTTCATCCGCTTCTTCTTCATCGACGCGGTGTGGAGCGCCAATGACGGCGCCGCCTGCCGCGTGCAGGGGACGGGCGCCTGCTGGGCCTTCGTCGAGCGCAAGCTCGATTTCTTCCGCTACGGCTCCTACCCGGAAGCGCAGCACTGGCGGGTCGATCTCACGCTCATCATCGGCGCGGTGCTCGCCGCGCGGCTGTTGTGGCCGGAGGGGCGCAAGAGCGCGGCGGGCTTGCTCGCTTTCACGCTCGGCGTGCCGCTGTTCTTCTTCCTGATGCTGCCGGGTCCGCAGGCGGTGATGCGTGCGCCGCTGCTCGAACTCCCGGTCCTGTTCGCGGCGATCGCGCTCGCGGTCGCGCTCGAGGCCTCGCGCTTGCGCACGGTGTTCGTCGCGGGACTGTTCTTCATCGTCTACCCCGTCTGCGCCGTGCTGATGCTGAAAGGCTGGGCGCTGGTCGGCCTGTCGCGCATCGACACCGACCTGTGGGGCGGCGTATTCCTGAGCCTGCTCGTCGCCACCGTCGGCATCGTCTTTTCGTTGCCCGCCGGCGTGCTGCTGGCGCTGGGGCGCCGCTCGCGCCTGCCGGCCGTGCGTTTCATCTCGATCCTGTTCATCGAATTCGTGCGCGGCGTGCCCTTCATCACCGTGCTGTTCATGGCCAACACCATGCTGCCGCTGTTCGTGCCCGTCGCCTGGACGCCCGACCGTCTGCTGCGTCCGGTGATCGGCTTCGCGCTCTTCGCCGCCGCCTATATGGCGGAGGAAATCCGCGGCGGCCTGCAGGCGATCCCGAAGGGCCAGACGGAGGGCGCGCAGGCGCTCGGCCTGTCCTACTGGCAAATGATGCGGCTCATCATCCTGCCGCAGGCGCTGACGCTGGTGATCCCCGGCA
>JAQGKM010000102.1 GCA_028290125.1 Hyphomicrobiales bacterium
CGGTCGCCTCCCGGGCTGAGTCGGGCGAGCCGGCGCCGACCAGCGCATGGCCGAGCAGGACCTTGATGGGCAGCGCATTGGGCGCGAGCGAGGCGGCGTGGCGCAGATACGGCAGCGATTGCACGGCGCGACCGGATTCCAGCAGGGTCTGGCCCTTCAGCTCCTGGAAATAGGGATTGGACGGCTCGGCCGCGATCATGCCGTCAATCATCCCCAGCGCCTGGTCGAGCCGCCCCTGCCGATAGGCCGCGATCGCGCGGGCGTAGCGCGCCGGCAGCCCATTGTCCGAGACGGGATAACGGCGGCCGACCTCGGCCGCGCCGCCCATGAAGCCGAACAGCTTGGCGCGCGCGAGATCGTGGCGCGCCTGCAGCGCCGCCGCATCCTTGGCGTTGTAGGTCGGCGCAGCCTGCGCCGCCGCCTGCAGGCTCGAGATGCGCTCGGACGGCAGCGGGTGTGACTGCAGATAGGGGTCGATCTGCGAGGTCTTGAACAGCGAGTCGTTCTGAAACCGCTCGAGCGTCACCAGCAGGCCGCGCGCCGATTGGCCGGTGGCTGCGAGGTAATTCACCGCGGCGCGGTCGGCGGCCTGCTCCTCGCCGCGCTGATAGGCGAGCAGCGAACGGCGAATGAGCTCCTGCGGCCCGAGCATGGCGCCCATCATGCCATTGCTGTCCGAGCCCACCTTGCCGTAGGGCCCCGAGCGCGCCTGTGCGACGACGGCGCCCGCGCCCATCAGCATGCCCGCGACGGCGAGGATCTGCGCGCGCGCCAGCTCCTGCCGCTGGCGGGCGAGGTGGCCGCCCGCGATATGCCCGGTCTCATGCGCCAGCACGCCGATCAACTCATTCGGCGTCTTGGCGTCCATGATTGCGCCGACGTTGATGAAGATCTTCTGCCCATTCGCCACGAAGGCGTTGAAGGAGCGGTCGCCGACCAAGATGATTTTCGTCGCGGCGGCGTTGATGTGCGCGGCGCGGAAGATCGGCAGCGTGTACTCGCGCAGCAATTGCTCGATCTCGGCGTCGCGAATGATCGACAGCTTCGGTCCGGACTCCTGCGCGGCCACGGGCGCGGACTGGAACGCCGTGGCGAGCGCAAGAATTGCCGCGAGCGCCAGCCGCATCGGCCTGCGCACTGGCGCGGTCGGCTTGTCGCTGTTACGGGTCTCGCGATCGATCATTTTAGCTCTGCTGGGAATCACGCGGCCCGATGAAGGAGCGCCATTATGGCGCGAGCGGGGCGGGTGGGGAACAGCTGGCGCCAACCACTGTGGACCCGACATGCGTCGCCCGATCACGCCCTCGCTGCGCAGCGCCGTCGCGCCCTTCATCGCCATGGACGTGCTGAGCGCCGCGGCGGAGCTCGAAAAGCAGGGCGCCTCGATCATTCACATGGAGGTCGGCGAACCCGGTGCGCCAACCCCGCGGCCCGCGCGCGAGGCCGCGATGGCGGCGCTGACGCAAGGTCGCATCGGCTACACGGAAGCGCTCGGCCGCGCCTCGCTGCGGGCGCGGATCGCGCGCCATTATGCGGAGAGCTACCAGGTCGAGGTGGCGCCTTCGCGCATCGTTGTGACGACTGGGTCGTCGGCCGGTTTCCTCCTGAGTTTCCTCGCGCTGTTCGACGCCGGCGCGCGGGTCGCCATCGCGGCGCCGGGCTATCCGGCCTATCGCAACATTCTCGATGCGCTGGGCATCGCATGCGTCACGTTGGAGACGCATGCGGCGACGCGCCATGTCGTCACCGCTGCGATGATCGAGGCCGCGCACGCGCAGGAGAAACTCGACGGCGTGCTGCTGATGAGTCCGGCCAATCCGTCGGGCACGATGATGAGCGCGAAGGCTCTGCGAGATGTGTGCGAGGTCTGCGACCGGCTCGGGATCGCGTTCATCTCGGACGAGATCTATCACGGGCTCACCTATGAGGAGCCCGCGCAGACCGCGCTGGCCTTCTCGTCCTCCGCAATCGTGGTCAATTCGTTCTCAAAATATTTCTGCATGACCGGATGGCGCATCGGCTGGCTGGTGCTGCCGGAGGATCTCGTGCGGCCCGTGGAGCGACTGCAGCAATCGCTTGCGATTTCGGTGCCGTTTCTGAGCCAGATTGCGGCCGAAGCTGTGTTCGAAGCGCGCGACGAACTCGAGGCCGTGCGCGCCAGCTACGCGCGCAATCGAGCGTACCTCCTGCAACGCCTGCCGCGCATGGGGCTTGGCGACTTCCACCCGATCGACGGGGCTTTTTACGCCTATGTCGACATCAGCCGGCTGACGAATGATGCCAGCGATTTCTGCAAGCGCATGCTGCACGAAGCCGGCGTCGCCGCCACGCCAGGACTGGACTTCGACCGTGCACGCGGATCGCAAACGATGCGACTGTCGTTTGCAGGATCTGAGGCGGACGTGATCGAAGCCGTCGCGCGCATGGAGGCATGGCTGTCGCGCAAGGGATGAGTGCCGTTATTGCGACCACCTCGTCATTGCGAGGCGCGAAGCCACGCGGCCTTTGCCGCTAACGAAAAAGGCCCGCTTGCGCGGGCCTTTTCAGTTCACGAACCGCCGAGCGATTGCTTGGCCCGGGCCCACCAGCCGGTGCGCTTGGGGCCGGCTGGCGCCTCGGGGAGCACTTCGGCTTTTGGCATGGGCGCCGGCTGCGGCTCGGGCGAAGCTTCGGGCTGCGGCTCCGGCATGCGCTCGGGCGCGGCCTGCGCAACGGGCTCGGGCGCGGCCTGCGAAACCGGCTCGGGCGCGGCCTGCGCGACTGGCTCCGGAGCAACGGGCGTTTCCGCGCGGGCTTCCGGCGGGGTCACGTCGGCGTTGGCCATCGGCGCCCAGTCCCAGGCGGGGGCGACCGGCAGGTCCTTGCGGACCGGCGCTTTGACCGGGGCGACGGGCTCGTCGGAAACCGGGGAGGCTTCCGCGGTGTCCGCGGTCTCGCCGGGCGTGAATGACGCGTCGTCGCGGCGGCCTTCCGATCCGTCGCGGCGGCGGTTGCGGCCGCCACGGCGCGAGCGGCGGCGACGGCGCAGGCCTTCGCCTTCGCCGGGCTGCCCGGCTTCGGGCTCGAAGTTTTCGGCTTCCGCCGTGTCGACGTCGCCGTCCGAGAGCGCGCCCTCGGTGCGGCGGATGTCGCCGCCGATTTCGGCCATGATCAGCAGGCCGTCATCCGACGGCTGCGGCGCGTTCGGATCGGTGAGCGTCGAGGCGCCGCGACCGCGACGGCGACGCCGGCGACGGCGCTTGCCGCCTTCGCCGTCTTCGTCGCTTTCCGGGCGACCTTCGCCGCGACCTTCATGCCGTCCTTCGCCGCCGCGACCCTCGCGACGCTCCGGACGACGCTCGCCGCCCTCGCGGGCGACCGGCGCGGCCTCTTCTTCCTCGTCCTCTTCGTCCTCGACGATCTCCTCGAATTCCTCGTCGGCGATCGGCACGGAATCGACGCGCACCATGTCCTTGCGCTCGAACACCGGCGGCGGCGACGCGAGTTCGCCGCGCTCCAGCGCGTGATAGGTGGTGCCGGTCAGCGTGTCGTCAGCCTCGACGCTGATCTGGACCTGGAACCGCTCTTCCAGCGCGCGCAGGTGCGAGCGCTTCTGGTTGAGGATGTAGAGCGCAACCTGCGTGCGCGTGCGCACGATGATGTTGTGCATCGAGTTCTTGATCAGCGCGTCTTCCAGCACGCGCATCACAAGCAACGCGATGGAGGCCGTGCCGCGCACCATGCCGGCGCCCGCGCAATGCGGGCAGACGACGGTGGAGCCTTCCAGCACGCCGGTGCGGATGCGCTGGCGCGACATTTCGAGCAGGCCGAAATGCGAGATGCGGCCGATCTGGATGCGCGCGCGATCGTTCTTCAGCGCGTCCTTGACGCGGCGTTCGACGGCGCGGTTGTTGCGGCCTTCCTCCATGTCGATGAAGTCGACGACGATGAGGCCGGCAAGATCGCGCAGGCGCAACTGGCGGGCGACTTCGTCGGCCGCCTCGAGGTTGGTGCGCAGCGCGGTGTCTTCGATGTTGTGTTCGCGGGTCGAGCGGCCCGAGTTCACGTCGATGGCGACCAGCGCTTCGGTCTGGTTGATGACGATGTAGCCGCCGGACTTCAGCGTGACGACATTCGAGAACATCGCGTCGAGCTGCGCTTCGGCGCCTGCCTTGGCGAAGATCGGCTGCGGTTCGCGATAGGCCTGCACGTTCTTGGCATGGCTCGGCATGAGCATGCGCATGAAGTCCTTGGCCTCGCGATAGCCGTCCTCGCCGGACACGATCACTTCATCGATGTCCTTGTTGTAGAGGTCGCGGATGGCGCGCTTGATCAGTGAGCCTTCCTCGTAGACGAGGCAGGGCGCCGACGACTTCAGCGTCAGTTCCCGCACCGTCTCCCACATGCGCAGGAGATATTCGAAGTCGCGCTTGATCTCGGGCTTGGTGCGGGCCGCGCCGGCGGTGCGCAGGATGACGCCCATGCCTTCCGGCACTTCCAGCTCGCCGGCGATCGCCTTGAGGCGCTTGCGGTCGGCAGCGTCGGTGATCTTGCGGGAGATGCCGCCGCCACGCGCGGTGTTGGGCATCAGAACCGAATAGCGGCCGGCGAGCGACAGATACGTCGTGAGAGCCGCGCCCTTGTTGCCGCGCTCTTCCTTGACGACCTGCACGAGCAGCACCTGACGGCGCTTGATGACTTCCTGGATCTTGTAGGAGCGACGCAGGCGCTGGTAGCGGTTCGGCACTTCTTCCATGGCGTCGCCGCCGATGTGCTCGACGTGCTCTTCCTCGTCCTCTTCGCCGCCTTCGTGGTCTTCGTCGTCGTCGGGCGCGGCGCGGGTCTGCGTCTCGTCGCCATGGGCGGACGGCGCTTCGTCGTCGGCTTCGACCGTCACGTCGGGATCGACGGCGAGCACCTCGTGGTGATGCTCCTCAGCGGGCTCGGCCATCGTCAGCTGGATGTCGGCGGTCGCGACGTCGATCGTCTGCGGCTGCGTCATTTCATCGTCGCCGCGCGAGACGATCTCGCCTTCGATGATGTCGCCGTCACCCTGTGCGCCATCGCTGTCGCGCTCGCCTTCGGGGGCGGCTTCGGACACGCTGGCGTCCGGACGAGCGCGCTTTTCATTGCGGCCACGGCGGCGCGAGCGGCGCTTCTTGTCGTCGTCGTCGTCCTCGTCGCGATGCGAGCGTGCTTCTTCCTCAAGGAGGGCGAGGCGGTCGGCGACCGGGATCTGGTAATAGTCGGGGTGGATTTCCGAGAAGGCGAGGAAGCCGTGGCGGTTGCCGCCATATTCCACGAAGGCGGCCTGCAGCGAGGGTTCGACCCTCGTCACTTTCGCCAGGTAGATGTTGCCGCGCAATTGCTTGCGGTTGGCGGCCTCGA
>JAQGKM010000104.1 GCA_028290125.1 Hyphomicrobiales bacterium
AGGTTCAGCGGCTGGAGCACCTCTTCGCAGAGCTTCGCGCATTCCTGCAGCACGGCCTCGACGACGTCGGGCGTCGCATCCGAGAAGCCCGGCAGGTTCGCGTAGCGCTCCCAGCCGAAGACATCGTTCAGAAGAAATTGCACATCCTCGACAGGCGCCCTGTAGGTCGGCATGGCTCGCTCCCTGATCGTCCGCCGCCGGAAGGCTCCTGCCCCGCGGGTGGATTTGGTTCACATATAAACTAACTCCGTGACCCTTTCAAGACTTGTACCGCTGCGCACGCCTGCCCCTCAATGCAAAACGCCTGCCGCTGGGTGCGCGGCAGGCGTTTGTGATCGGTGAGACGGGGCCGTCAGGCGGCGACGGAGGCGGACTGAAACACGAGTTCGCCGGCGTCGGCATCGAGCAGGCGCAGATGCGTCGCGCGCAGCTCCTCGATGGCGACGTCGAGATCGTGGCGCTGCTTCTCGAGCATGCAGATTTGCTCGAGCACCTGGGCAGGCGCCAGCGCGAGGCTCTCCTGGCCCGCGCCGTCTTCCGCCGTTTCGATCATGCTGCGGATTTCCGTAAGGGTGAAGCCGAGTTGCTTGCCCTTCAGGATCAGTTCGAGGCGGGCGCGCGAGCGCGGGTCGTACAGACGTGTCACGCCGCGGCGGACAGGCACCAGCAGGCCGCGTTCCTCGTAAAACCGAAGGGCGCGCAAGCTCAGGCTATAGATCCGTGAAATGTCGCCAATCGTCAGGAAATCGGTCTCTGCGCCGGTCAGTTCAGCCGTAAAGGGGCGGCTTTTCGGGGCGGTGAGAGCGGACCGGCGGGTGTCCTCGATCTGCATGGGAAAACCTCGTTCGATAAGAAAAAGCTTCACAACCCCTGCGGGAAGTGGAACCAGAATTGCAACGCTTGAGATTAAGACCTGAGTCGCGAAGCTTTGCAATCAGAGATTGTGCCGTACCGTGAACGCAACCTGAGCTCGCTGTTGCCAAGCTCGAGAATCGTCCATGGTTAACACCATCTTTACCGTGACGGCAGATTGTAGCGGGGACGCCTAGGGCGGCTGATTCTTCGCGTTATGCGTTTGAAACACCATGTTTTTCGGGGGCCGCTTGGCCCGAGGGGACGTATGAAATCGGGGTCTCTGAACCTGGGGAGCGCTGACATCGACTGGCGGGACGCTGCGCGCGCAGCAGCCCGGCGGTCCGGCATGACCTTGGGCGAATGGATCGACGATGCGGTCGCCGAACGCGCCGCCCGGTTGCGAATCACCTCCGACCAGATGAGCGAATCAGAGCAGGTCCTCGCCATTGCGGCGCGGCTGGGAGCCCTGCCGCTCGACGATCTCGCGCCCCGCCGTCCGTCGAACCGCATCGAACATGAACCGCCCCCGCGCGGCCGCCAGCCCAACATGCGGCTGCTCGACGCCGCCGTGGCGCATCTGGGCCTCGCGGCCGACCGCTCTGCCCCGGTGGTTCCGGAGGCGCGCCGCGCCCCGGCGCACTCATCCGACGACGTCGTCGACGTCGCCCGCCGCATCTCCGATCTCGAAGAGGCGCTTGAACGCCGCCGCGCCGGCGGCCGGCCCGCCGCCCTGCTCGCCCCGGTCGAGAGCCGCCTGCGCCGCATCGCCGAGAGCCTGCTGGAAGACATTCCGGCGACGCATGTCGAAAATCTCTGCCGCATCGAGGCCCGGCTCGAACAGATGGCGGCGCATTTCGAAAATCCGCCGCCCGCGCGCCGGCCCCGGCAGGAGCCGCTGCGCGAAGAAATCGGCGCCCTGCGGACTCAGATCGAGGATCTGTCGCGCGCCATCTCGGTGATCGGCGAGCGCGCCGGTCGATCGAGGCTCGAGCCCGCCCTGCTCGATCTGCTGTCGCGGATCGAAGCTTCCCGTTCGGAAGGTGTGAGCGAAGCTGCGCTTGCGCCGATCCTGCATGCGCTCGTCGATTTGCGCGAGATGCTGGAACAGACGCCCGCCACGGCTGCGCGCGCGCTCGGCGATGAGCTCGCGGATCTGAAACGCCGTCTCGCGACGGTCGAGCGCGGCGAAGACGTCGGCGCCATCACGGCCCTGCGCCACCAGGTCGAAACGCTGGCGCGGCATCTGGCCGATCTCGTCATGCGGCTCAGCGGGCGCGAGGGCGCCAACGACTCCCTGCATGATCAGATCGCGCAGCTCGCTGAGCGTGTCGAGGAGATCGCCGCCGCGCCGCGTCGTCTGACGGAATCGCTCGTCGCCGTCATCGAGGATCTGCGCGTCAGCATCGAGCAGATCGATTCCAGCCCCGGCTTCCGCATGCTGGAGCGCCGGATCGAGGATCTGGCCGCGCGCCAGACGAGGCCCACGCCCGACGTGTCGCGCGCACTCGTCGACGTCCGCGAGGCGATCGACTCGCTCAGCGAACATCCCGCTGTCGTCGGCCTGCAGGCGCAGCTCACCGAACTCGCACAGATCACCGTCGAACTGCCGCGCAACCTCTTCGAGCCGCTGGACGAACTCCGCCGCGCGATCGAAACGATGGCGGCTAATCCGGCGCTCGGCCCCGAGTTGCGCGCCGCGCCGCTGCCGGGACAGATCGTCGAAAGCCTCGCAGACATTCGGCTCTCGCTCGAAAAGCTCGCCGCCACCACGGGCGTGCGTCTCGCCGACGATCAGGCGCAGCGCCTGCAGAACATCGAAAGCCGGGTCACCGAGATTTCCGAAAAGCTCGACGCGCCGCCGATCATCGAGCGCATCGCCGGCCTGCAGGAATCCGTACTCGCGCGCATCGATCGCTTGCGCAGCGAAATGCCCGGCGAACACATGAGCGCCCTGCGCTCGCGCATGGAAGACGTGCATCGCGCGGTGTCGCAGCCCAGCCTTCCGCCGAGCCTGCCGCCACCCGGATTTCTCGACGACATCGTCAACCGCCTCGCGGTGAAGCTCGAACATGTCGCCAGCGTCGGCGCGCAGGATCCGCGCGCGCTGCAGGCCATCGAAAACCAGGTGCTGCGCATCGCCGAACGGCTCGACCGCCATGGCGAGACCAGCGAAGCGATCGGCACGCTGGAACGCAGCATCGGCGATCTCTTCTCTAAGGTGGAAGACACGCAGTCGGTGGATCCGCAGGTCCGCGAGACCATCTCGCGCGATCTTTCGCTCCTGCGCGAGATGCAGGACGAGACGGACCGCCGCACGCGCACGACGCTCGAAGCCGTGCACGAGACGCTGGAAAAAGTCGTCGACCGCCTCGCCATGCTGGAAAGCGACGTCGGCGGACTCCGCGCCGCGCCCCGCGAGCACGCAGCGCCGGAGCCGGTTGCGGCGGCGAACATCGACCCGCCTTCCCTGAAGGCTGAAACGCCGGCGCCGCGCGCGGAACATCCTGCGCCGACGGCCGACGCGACATTGTCGGTGCAAACAGAACATGCCGCGCCGGCGATCGTCGTCGAGCGGGCCGACACGGTCCTGCACGCCCTGCCCGCGCGGCAGGACGCGTCGCTGGACATGGCGCTGGAAATGTCAGAGCCGCGCGCGGCTCAGAAAAGCTTCATCGCGGCCGCGCGTCGCGCGACGCGGCTGATGGGCGGCTCGCCGCCGCCACCACCGCGCGTGGAGAATGACGAGGGCAGCGCTGCGCAACGCGCGCATGCCGCCACGACGCAGGATCGCGCAACGTTTACCGATGCGTCCCGCAAGATGATCGTCGGCGTCGCCGGCCTCATTCTCACCATGGGCGCCTATCAGCTGATCGGCGACGAGACGCCGCCCGCCTCTCCCGTCGCCCCGCAGGCGGCGCCGAACCGGCCAGACAGCGCCATCGCGAGTCCGGCAGTCGCTGCCTCGCCATCGGATGCGCAGTCGCTCGATCCTTTCCCGGTCGCCACCATAGCGCGACCCGATTCCGCGCTCGCCATCCTGCGCGAACTCGCGATGAGCGGACATCCCGCCGCGCAATTCGAAATCGCGTCGCGACTCGTGGAAGGCCGTGGTCTCGGTCGCGATGCGCCGCAAGCCGTGCGCTGGCTCGAAAAGGCGGCGCAGCAGAATTACGCGCCGGCGCAATATCGGCTCGCGGCCCTGTACGAAAAGGGCGCCGGCGTGGAGCGGTCTCCCAAGGAGGCGATGCGCTGGTACGCCAGCGCCGCCGATGCCGGCCATGTGCGCGCGATGCATAATCTCGGCGTGCTGCTGGCCGATGGCGTCGACGCGCGTCCGGATTACGTCACGGCCGCCGCCATGTTCCGCCGTGCGGCGGAGTTCGGCCTGCGCGACAGCCAGTACAATCTCGCCGTGCTGTATGTGCGCGGCCTTGGCGTCGAGATAAACCTTCTCGAAGCCTACAAGTTCTTTTCGCTGGCCAGCGCGCAGGGCGATATCGACGCCTTGAACCGCCGCGACGAGATCGCCGCGCGCATGCTGCCCAAGCAGATGTCGGACGCACGCCGCGCGGTCGAGACCTTCGCGCGACGCACGCCCGAGCCGGGCGCCAACGAGCCGCCGCCATTCGACGCCATCGTGGGCGCGCGCTCCGGCGCGGTCGCCGACCAGTCGCCGATGCGCGCCAAAGCCGATTCCCGGATCTCGCTGCAATGACCGAGACCGACGTCACGCCGCACAACGCCAAGATCCCGGTTTCCGCGCTGCTGCTGGGCGTGGCGGGACTGATCCCGTTCTTCGGCCTGGCGGTCTGGCAGGGGGTCGCGGGCGACGAGCTCGTGGCCGAGCGGCTGATGATGGGCTTCGTCTTCTACGCCGCCTCGATCCTGTCGTTTCTCGGCGGCGTCGGCTGGGGGCTCGCGATCAACGAGACCGATCCCGTGCAGCGCGGCCTCGCGTTCAGCGTCAGCACCGTGCCGTCGCTGATCGCCTGGGCGGCGGCGTTCATCAATGTGCAGAACCTCGGCTTCGCGCTGACCATCCTCGGCGCGGCCTTCCTGCTGCAGGTGGCGTGGGACTGGCATCTGACGCAGATCGGCCGCGCGCCGCGCTGGTTTGCAAAATTGCGGATCGGCCTGACCATCGCGGTCATCTGCGCCATCGCGCTCGCCTGGTCGCTGCTGCCGCAGCCGGCCGGCGTCGGCGGCGTCATCTAATCCGTCATCAATCCGAGTGGCACTGCTCGTGGCCGATCGCATAGACGCGATCGCGTCCGAGCACATGCGCGTGCGGCGCGCGGCCCGGAAACAGCGGCGCAAAGGCGATGTCGCGCAGGTTCAATCCGCCCGCATAGGCGCCGAAGGCCGGCATCACGCAACGCGCGCCATCGCTTGCAAAGCAGCGGCGGCGCAGGCTGCCGCGCGTCGTCACCACCCGCGCGACGGGATGAAGATGTCCGGCGATCTCGCCCCGTGCATCGCCCGCGCGCGGCTCGTGCCGGAAGGTGATCGGCCCGACGCGGATTTCGTCATGCGCTTCGCCGAGCAGCGAGGCCGGCGGCAGCGGATCGTGATTGCCGGCGATCCAGATCCAGTCGCGCCCCGCCTGCAGGGCGCGCAGCGACGCGCGGTCCTCGTTGCCCATGCGCGCGGCGGCGTCACGATCGTGGAAGGAATCGCCCAGCGCGACGACGCGGCGCGGATTGTAGCGCGCGATCACGCGCGTGAGATGGGCCAGCGTGGCGGCCGTGTCATAGGGCGGCAGCAGCACGCGGCGACGCGCATAGCTCGAGCCCTTCTCGAGATGCAGGTCGGCGACGACGATCAGGCTTTCGGCTTCGAGATAGAGCGCGCCGGACGCATCCGCCGTGAAGCCCACGCCGGCGATCAGAATGTCCTGCGCCGCGCCCGCGTTGCGCAGGCCGGCAATGCTGATTCGCTGATGCGTCATGAAGCTCCCGCTTCCTCGGCCAGCATGGCTGCGGCCTCGGCCAGAATCTCGTCCTGTGCCTCGCCATAGACCGGCTCGCGACCGATTTCCAGCATGACCGGAACCGCCAGCGGGGAAATCCGCTCGAGATCCCTGTGGACAATGTGACCTTGCACGCGCGCCAGCATGTCGGCAAGGCGCGCGAGGTCGAGCAGGCCAACCGCCGCATCTTCGCGGGCGGCGCGCAGCAGGATGTGGTCGGGCTGGTGACGGCGCAGCACGTCATAGATGAGATCGGTCGACATGGTCACTTGCCGCCCGCTCTTCTCCTTGCCGGGGAAGCGCCGCTCGATGAGCCCGGAGATGACCGCGCATTGCCGGAACGTGCGCTTCATGAGCGCCGATTCCTGCAGCCATTCCTCGAGGTCGTCGCCCAGCATGTCCTGCGCGAACAGCTCGTTCATGCTGACGAGTCCGTGCCGCACGCGCGCCGCCGTGTCGGTGAGGCTCCAGATCGCAAGCGCATATTCGTTGGCGACGAAGCCCATCGGCTTCAGTCCGCGGCGCTCCATGCGGCGCGTCAGCAGCATGCCCAGCGTCTGGTGCGCGAGCCGGCCCTCGAAGGGATAGGCCACGAGGTAGTGTCGGCCGCCGCGCGGAAAGGTTTCGACCAGCAGGTCGCCGGCCTTGGGCAGCAGCGATTTCTTCTTCTGCAGATGCAGCCATTCGGCGACCTGATCGGGCAGGTTCTTCCAGAGCTTCGGGTCGGACAGGATCTTGCGCACGCGCGCGGCGAGATAGGTCGACAACGGAAACTTGCCGCCGGCATAGGACGGCACTTTCGGGGTGTCGGAGCGCGCGCGGGACACCAGCGCCTCGTTGTCGACGATGCCCTGCAGCGCAAGCACTTCTCCGCCGAACAGGAAGCTGTCGCCGGGCGAGAGCGTCTCCAGGAAATATTCCTCGATTTCGCCGAGCACGCGCCCGCCGCGCCGTAGCGGGCCCGTGTAGGCGGCGCTGGTCGCGCTTTCCGGCGAGAGTTTTGTGGGCGCATAGAGCGTGCCGAAGCGCGTCTGCTTGCCCTGCGGGCTGGTCTTGGGCGGACGCCCATGCACCAGCCGCACCTTCAGCATCTCGGCTTCCACGATGGTGCCGACATTCATACGATAGGCCTGCGCCACAGACAGATTGGCGATCCGCCAAAGGCCGTCCTTGTTCTGCTTGATCTTGGCGAAGCGTTCGTAGCTCTTCAGCGCATAGCCGCCGTTGGCGACGAATTCGAGCGCGGCGTCGAAGGTCTCGCGATCGAGCGCGGCGTAAGGTTCGGCGCTGCGGATCTCGCGATAGAGATCGTCGGCGTGAAAGGGCGCGGCGCAGGCCATGCCGAGAATGTGCTGGCACATGACGTCGAGGGCGCCCGAGCGCGCAGCTGGCGTATCCTGCGCGCCCTCGCGCGCGGCCTCGATCGCCGCCGTGCATTCGAGCACTTCGAACCGGTTCGACGGCACGAGGATGGCGCGCGAAGGCTCGTCGAGACGGTGATTGGCGCGCCCGATGCGCTGCGTCAGGCGGCTCGCGCCCTTGGGGGCGCCGATGTTGATGACGAGATCGACCGCGCCCCAGTCGATGCCGAGATCGAGCGTCGAGGTGCACACGACGGCGCGCAGAAGTCCTTCCGCCATGGCGCTTTCGACCTTGCGACGCTGACTGGCGTCGAGCGAGCCGTGATGCAGGGCGATCGGCAGGTTGTCCTCGTTGATGCGCCAGAGCTGCTGGAAGATGGCTTCCGCCTGCGCGCGCGTGTTGACGAAGATGAGCGCCGTCTTCGCCGTCTTGATCGTCTCGTAGACTTCGTGGATGGCGTAATAAGCGCCGTGTCCGGACCATGGCAGGCGCTCGCGCGTGTCGAGCATCGAGAGATCGGCGGCGGCGCCCGGCGGCGCCGTGACGATCTCGGCAAGGCGTGGCGCGCCGTCCTGCGCAACGAGATAGCGGCGCAATTCGTCAGGATCGCGCACCGTCGCCGAGAGGCCCGTCGCGGTCATCGCGGGCGCGATGCTGCGCAGGCGCGCGAGATCGAGCGCGAGAAGGTCGCCGCGCTTCGAGGTCACCATGGCGTGCAATTCGTCGAGCACAACGCGGCGCACGGTGGAGAAAAGCGTCAGCGAATCCGCGCTCGCCAGCAACAGCGCGAGCTGCTCGGGCGTGGTCAGCAAAATCTGCGGCGGATCGCGCCGCTGCCGCGCGCGCTTGCTGGCCGACGTGTCGCCAGTGCGCGTTTCTATGCGCAGGCGCAGGTTCATTTCCGACGCCGGGATTTCGAGATTGCGCGCGACGTCGACGGCCAACGCCTTCAGCGGCGAGATGTAGAGAGTGTGCAGCCCGCCGCCCGGCCGATTGCGTGGTTGCTCGGCGAGTTCGACCAGCGACGGCAGGAAGCCCGCGAGCGTCTTGCCGGCGCCGGTCGGCGCCACGAGCAGCGTGCTCTTGCCATCCTGCGCATGGGCCAGCAGTTCGAGCTGGTGGCCGCGCGGCGCCCAGCCGCGCGCAGCAAACCATTGCGCGAAGAGCGGCGGCAGGAGGGCTTGGGTCGGCGGTGACGTCCTGGGTGTCTTCTTGCGGCGCACCTGAAGAAACTAGGGCGCGACGAGCACGAGCGCCAGACCCGGCACGTCGACGCCCCGGTCCTGCCGCACGGAAACATCGTCGCAGACGAGGGTCTCGAAGCCGGCGTCCGCCGCCAGCCGCGCGAGATAGGCGCGGGAATGCGCATAGCGCATGTCCTCGCCCAGCGTGTAATCGCCGGTCTCCGCCCTTTGCAGCGTGAAGGCGAACAGGCCGCCTGAGCTCAGCACGCGCCGCGCCTCCGCGAAGATCGACGCGAGATCGCCGCAATAGACGAAGACGTCCGCCGCCAGGACGAGATCGACGCTCTCCGCCGGACGCGCCGCCACGAAGGCGTGCATGTCGCCGGCCTCCACATCCCCGTACAGCCCGGTGGCGCGCGCGCGCGCCGCCATTGCGGGGGCGAGATCGACGCCATCGATTTTGGCGCAGGCGCGGCCCATCTCGCGCGCCATCAGGCCGGTGCCGCAGCCAAGGTCCAGCGCCACGTCGAAGCGCATGGCGCGCGTGGCGCCTTGGCAGGCGCGCTCGATCGCGTCGCGCAGGATTTCCGGCGCGCGATAGGCGAGGTCGCGGACGAGATGCTCCTCGAACCGCGCCGCATATTGATCGAACAGGTCGCGCACATAGGCGTCGGGCGGGCGTGCGGGGCTTTCGCCGTGCAGCCGTGCGAGACGGAGGCCCGCGCCTTGCGAATCGGCAGGGTCGCAGGCGAGCGCACGGGTAAAGGCCGCTTCCGCCGCCGGCGCCTCGCCCAGCGCGGCGCGTGCCTCGCCGAGCGCAAACCAGGCCGGCGCCCATTCAGGCGCGAGCTCCAGCGCCTGCTCGCATAGATCGGCGGCCGCCGCATGATCGCCCTCGGCGGCGGCGCCGCGCGCATAATCGTAGCGGCGATCGGCGGCGAAGTTCCCGGAGGAGCGCAGGACGGGGTTCATGACGTTCAAGAACCCGCATCCAGCGGCGCGGTCAAGCCACCCGTCAGTTTGGCGACAGGCCGTTGCGACGCATCCCGGCGATCCCCTCGGGCGATTTCAGAAACGCGACGAAGTCCCGCGCTGCAGCAAGGCTGTTGGCTTTCGCCGAGACGCCGACGCCGTAGACCGAGCGGCTCCGGGCGTCGTCTGGCATGATGGCGACCGCCGCAAGGTTTTTCAGCGTGACGATCTCGCTCGCCTGCGCGACGCCGATGTCCGCCCTGCCCTCGGCGACCGGCACGGCGCCCTGTCCCGATTTGGCCTTCACCTCCTTGGCCCGAACCACATCTGCTATTCCGAGACGCTCGATCAGCGATTGGAAATAAACCGACGAGCCGCCGCCCAGCGCCGGATCGCTGTAGGAGATGCTTCTTGCTGCCATGAGAACGGCCTTGAGCTTTTCGATCGTCGCAATATCGGGTTTCGGCCCGCCAACAGGCCACGGCAGTTGCACCGCGTTGACGGCAATCACGGTCACCGGCTCGGCGACCGGCAAACCCTCTTTCACCAGATCCTGAAAGGCGTCGAACTCGGTGATCGCGACGTCAAAGGCCTCGCCGGCTTTCATGCGCTTGCGCGTGTCGGCGGAAGAATAATAAGGCAGGATCAACGTGTGCCCCGTGCGCTGCTCGAACAGCGGGCCGAGCTCGTCGAAAGCCGCTTTCATCGCTGTCGAGGCGAAAACCCGGATGTCGGCGGCCCTCGCGGCGCTGGCGCCCATGACAATCGACAGGGCGACAGCGACTCCCTTCAAAATGACCTGCACCATTGATGTGCTCCGAAAAACAAACGTTATGAAACGCAGGATCATTGCATGGCCAGCTTTGGCCGTCATCAGCAGGCGGCTTGCCCTGCGCGCGCTCGCCCTTTAGCTTTGCGCGCTGAAGGAGTTTCCCTTGACCCTCATCTACAAGATCGCGCCGCGCAGCCTCTGGGACGAGGCGGCGGCCGCTGGCGTGTTCACCGGCGCGCCGGTCGATCTAGCCGATGGCTACATTCATTTCTCCACGGCCACACAGACGCGCGAAACGGCGGCGAAGCATTTCGCCGGGCAGAGCGACCTCGTGCTCGCCATCATCGATGCGGAGGCTCTGGGCGAAGCGCTGAAATGGGAACCGTCGCGCGGCGGCGACCTGTTCCCCCACCTCTATCGCGCGCTTCGCCTCGACGAAGTCGCCAGCGTCCACCCCCTGCCGCTCGACGCCAATGGCGCGCACGAATTCGGAGCCCTGCTGTCATGACCGGCCTGATCAATCTGCTCACCCGTCCGTTGCTGTTTGCGATGGAGCCCGAGCAGGCGCATTTCGCCACCATCGCGGCGCTGAAGACGCTGCCCCTGCCGGCCGCGCCGCCGCACGATCCGCGCCTTGCCGTCGAGGCCTTCGGCCTGCGCTTTCCCGCGCCGCTCGGCATGGCGCCGGGCTTCGACAAGGGCGGCGAAGTGCCCGACGCTTTGTTGCGCCTGGGCTTCGGCTCGGTGGAGGTCGGCACGATCACGCCGCTCCCGCAGCCCGGCAACCCCAAGCCCCGCCTGTTCCGCCTCAAGGACGATTTCGCGGTGATCAACCGCCTCGGCTTCAACAGCGAAGGGCACGCGCCGCCGCATGCGCGCCTGCTCGCGCGCGCCGGCAAGACCGGCATCGTCGGCGTCAATGTCGGCGCCAACAAGGATTCGAGCGATCGCGCCGGCGATTACGTCAGCGGCGTGCGCGCCTTCGCGGATGTCGCGAGCTATTTCACGATCAACATTTCATCGCCCAACACGCCGGGCCTGCGCGACCTGCAACAGGCGCCGGCGCTCGACAACCTGCTCGGCCGCGTGATCGAGGCGCGCGACGAAATGGCTGCGGCGCACGGGCGCAAGCCCGTGCTGCTGAAGATCGCGCCCGACCTCGAGCCCGGCGATCTCGATGACATCGTGCGCGTCGCGCGCGAGCGGAAGGTCGACGGCATGATCGTCGGCAACACCACGATCGGCCGCCCCGCCACCCTGCAAAGTCCGGAAGCGCGCGAAGCCGGTGGCCTTTCGGGTCGGCCGCTTTTCGAACTCGCCACCAAGATGCTGGCGGCGACATATCTGCGCGTCGAGGGCCAGTTTCCGTTGATCGGCGTCGGCGGCATCGACGGACCCGAGACCGCCTTCGCCAAGATCGAGGCGGGCGCGAGCCTGTTGCAGATCTATTCGGTGATGGTGTTCGAAGGTCCGGCGCTCGTCGGCGAAATTCATCGCGGCATCCTGCGCGAACTCGACAAGCGGGGCACGACGCTGGCGCAGAGCGTAGGCGCCCGCGCCGCGCATTTCGCAGCGGGCTTCTAGCGCCCGCGCACCGCCATCAGGCGCATGATCAGCCAGATCGGCACGACGATGATCGCGCCGGCGACGATGTATTGCGCGACGTCGCGGATGGCGTCGAAGCCCATGTCCCAGAGGCGGCGGAAGAAACGCTCGACGCCGTAGATGATGTCGGCGGGGCGGATGTCGAGCCACACGAGCAGCGCGCCGACGATCAGCGACACGAACAGCAGCTTCAGGAGCACGGCCAGCGGAGCGCCGCCGAAGAAGCGGGTCAGGGTATTGTCGGCCATGGGTCTCGCGTTCGTCTTCTGCGCCGACCAGCCGGGCGCTTCCTGCGATTCATTTAGCACGATGAGGTCTTTCTTTGTAGCGGGCTCGATCATGTGCGGTCCGGTGGCGTGTCGTCACGCATGATGCGCATCATGCGGCGCATGAAGCGCTCGGCATAGTCGAGCGCGCGATCCATCTCCTCACGTCCGCGCGAGGGCGGCGTCACGGCGGTCGCGGGCGGCTGGCCTGCAAGGCGCGCCTTCAGTTCGGCGTTCTCTTTCGCAAGGCGGTCGATTTCGGAATTGAGCGCAGAGCGCTCCTGCGCGGCGGCGCGGCATTCGACGCTTTCGCCGGCCGGGCGGCACATCGCGACCTCGCCGGTGCGCGTGTCGAGTCGGAGAAACCCGCCCTGCGACGGCGTCATCGAATAGCGACCGTTCTCGCCGGCGGTCTGCGCCGACGCGGACCCGGCCAGCAGGCAGGCTCCGAAAAGGGCGAAAACGATGGCGCGCATGACGAACTCCCGGCTGACGAGGACGCACATGCTGTCATGCGCTCACGGCGAAACCGGGGCAGCCTGACGATGCCCGCTCAGGCGTCGTTGGTGCTCTGCCACTGGCCGGCTTCGATCTTGGACGCTGCAATGACGGCCTGCGTGCGGCTCTCGACGCCGAGCTTCTGCAGGATCGCCGAGACATGCGCCTTCACGGTCGCTTCCGAGACCGACAGCTCATAGGCGATCTGCTTGTTGAGCAGGCCTTCCGACAGCATCATCAGGACGCGCACCTGCTGGGGCGTCAGCGATGCGAGGCGGCGCACGGTGTCGGCCGTCTCCTTGTCGGCCGGTCCCGTGAGATCGACGTCGGCGGGCGTCCAGGTCTGGCCGGCGAGGATGCTGCGGATGGCGTGGCGCATGGCCTCGATGTCGGTGGTCTTCGGGATGAAGCCCGAGGCGCCGAAATCGATGCAGCGGCGGATGACGCCGCGGTCCTCGTTGGCCGAGACCACCACGACAGGCACGCCCGGATATTGCGCGCGCAGATACATGAGGCCCGAAAAGCCGCGCACGCCCGGCATGGTGAGATCGAGCATGATGAGATCGGCGTCGGAATTCTTCTCGAGTTCCGCGCTGAGCGATTCAAGGTCGCCGCATTCCACGATGTCGGCATCGGCGACCGCTCCGGCGACAGCCTGGCGCAGCGCGCCCCTGACCAGCGGATGATCATCTGCGATGAATATGCGTGTTGATGAAAGCTCCACGCGTTCCCCCTGCATTCAGGCCGTCGCCGATGATTTAGCGACGCCCGGATCGGGCGACATTGATCTGGATCGGATCATCTCGCTCATGAACCAGGCGGCTAGCTACTTTTGCGGCCGGAAACTATCTTTCATGTGTTGTAGGGATGACGCAAGCCCACGCTCGAGGCGTGCGCAGGAGAGAAGCATGACGAACCGGCTGACGGAGGCGGAAAGGCAGGCCCGCGGGTCGCTTGACGGACGCGTGGCCTTCGCCTCCGCGGCGGTGGCGATGGCCGCCGGGCTGATTGTCCTGCTCGACCGCATTGGTCTTCCCGAGCAGGGCGCGAAATGGCTGGCGATTCTCGTCGTCGCCGGCGCCCTGGCGCTGATCGGCCTTCTGCTGCGCGCGGCGCGCATTTCCACCTTCTATGTCGCGGCCCGGGCCGTGCCGGCGTCCTGGTCCGGGCTGGCTATCGCTGGCGCGATGGCCGGCATGGGGCTGATTTTCTTGCCGCCGCTGCCGCCGGGCCTGTCGGGCGTCGCGCTGCTGGCCGGCGTCGCCGCGGGTCTCGCAGGACTGGGGCTGCTGAGCGCGCCGATGCTGCGCAAGAGCGGGGCGTTCTCGGTCGCCGACCTTCTCTCGGCGCGCTTCCCTGCCCTGCCGGCGCGGCTCTGCATCGTTGCTCTGGCGGCTTGCGTCTGCGCGCTGGCGGCGCTCGCGGGCCTGTCCGAAGCCATGCGGCTGCTCGCCGCGCAGATGCGTCTGTCGCCCGGCGTCGCCGCAGGCCTGTCGGGCGTCGTCCTGCTGCTGACGCTCGTTCCCGGCGGTTTGCGCGGTCTCTCGTGGGGCGCCGCGACGGCGGGCGGTCTGTTGTTCGCAGCGCTTGCCGCGCCGATTCTGCTGCTCGCGGGACAGGACATCGCCCTGCCGGCCCCCTGGATCGGCTCGCCGGAAGCCTGGGCGCACGCCTCCGAACGGCTTGGCGCCTGGGGCGGGCTTGGCGCTTGGGGCGGGCTTGGCGTCAGCGGGTTCGGCTGGCTCGCCGTTCCGATTGCGCTTGGCCTCGCGGCCTTCGCGCCGGTTCTCGCGCTGTCGACCACGACGCGCGATCGCGCGGGCGCGCAATATGCGGTGGCGGCCGGCGCCGTGTGGCTGCTGTTGATCGGCTTCGCCGCGGCGATGACGCTCGCGCTCGGCGCGATCGGGCTTGATGTCGCGCTGATCGGCCAGCGGCCGGACCGGCTCGCCGATGTCTTCTACCGCGCCAGCGCCGACGGCTTCCTCACCATCTGCGGCCAGCATGTCGGCGGCCCGGCCCCGGCGCGCGCCGCTTGCGCGGGCGTTCCGGGTTTCGCAGGCGCGCTGCGCGCCGGCGATGTCTCGGCGACACTGACCTTTCTGACTTTCGGGCTGGCGGACACGCAGGCGCTCGGCGGCGCGTGGCGGGCGATGACGCTGGCGGGCTGGTATGGCGCGAGCCTCGCGCTGGCGGCGGCGGGCCTGCAGGGCGTCGCGACCGCCATCGGTCATGACCTGCTCTATCGCATTCGCGACCGCGCGGTGATCACCAGCCGGCGGCTGGCGACGACACGGCTGGCGCTGGTTGCGAGCACGCTCCTCATCTGCGCGGCTGTGCTGCGCTTCGATCCTGACCCGCGTCTCCTGCTGGCGGGATCGCTCATGCTTTGTGCGACCGGCCTCGCGCCGCTGCTGATGCTGAGCTTCTGGACGCGCGCCGGCAGTCTGGAGTCCGTGCTGGCGATCGTCGCCGGACTTGGCGCGGCGACGTTTGTCACGCGCTCCCTGCTGGCCGAGGGCGCGCCGTTGGCGGAATGCATGGGCGCCGGCACATTGGCGGGCGCGGTTGCTGGCGTTGCCGTGGGGGTGATCGCCAGCCTGCGGCCGGGCGTCGACCGCACGCATGGCGCCTTGTTTCGTGACCGCCTGCTGAGCGCCGGCGCTGATGCGCTGACGCCCGACAAGGGCGCCTGAGAATCAGACCCGCGGCTTGATCGCGGCGTCGAATTCGGACTTCACGCAAATGGTCCCGACATCCGTGATGTTGCCGGCGATCTTGGCGGCGTCATGTGCAGCCGTTTCCGCCTGCTTGCACTCGTTCACGTTAGGAAATTCACGGACCTGCGTATTCGTCTGTCCGTCGGCGCCGAGAAGAACCAGGACAAGGTGAACGACTGTGATCGTGCTCACGAGATGTGCCCTCTTGGGGTAAGTGGGACCGTTGGCCCGGCGTGAACCGGGCCTGTGAACTTCCAGAAAAAAGTGGCGGTGCGGGAGGAACCTAACCGACCCTTGAAGGTTACACCGGGTCTTGCGGTTGCAAAGTGTAAACTTTTGTCACACCGCAGAAATTGACGTCACGGTTGCGCTTTTGTCGCACTGCGGCAATTCAACAGCGCCTCAAGCGAATCAAGGACGTCGGCGTCGCGCGCCGGCTTGTCCCACCGGATTCTGGACACGCGCGGGAAGCGCATCGCCACGCCGGACTTATGTCGCGTCGAGCGGTTCAGCCCTTCGAAGGCGACCTCCAGCACGAGTCCCTGCTCTCGCGAGAAATCCAGCTCGCGCACCGGCCCGAAACGGTTGCGCGTGTGGTTGCGCACGTAGCGGTCAAGCTCCTTCAGCTCCTCGTCGGTGAAGCCGAAATAGGCCTTGCCGACAGGCACCAGCTCTTCGCCGCGCCAGACGCCGAACGTGTAGTCCGAATAGAAGGACGAACGCTTGCCGTGTCCGCGCTGCGCATACATCAGCACCGCGTCGATGTTGAACGGATCGCGCTTCCACTTGAACCACAAGCCTTTGGGGCGGCCCGGCACATAGATGCTGTCGCGTCGCTTCAGCATCACGCCTTCGATGGCTTCTGCATCGGCGCCCGCCCCCGCGCTGGCGGGATCACCACGCGCGGCAGCAAGATCGTCCCACGTTGAAAAATCGACGAGCTCGGACAGGTCGAGGCGCGGATGCGCGAAACGCTGCACGAAGGAAGCGAGGCGCTCACGCCGCTCGAGAAAGCTGAGCGCGCGCAGGTCTTCGCCGTTTTCCGACAGCAGATCGTAGGCGCGGATATGCGCCGGATATTCGGCCACCAGTTTCGCCGACACCGTTTTCCGATTGAGCCTCTGCTGCAGGACCGAAAAGGGCTCGACGAGCTTGTCGCGCAGGATCAGCAACTCGCCGTCGAGCGCGATTTCGCCGAAACGCTCGTCCGCCAGCACGTCGATCAGATCGGGAAAGCTGCCCGATACGTCTTCACCGGTGCGCGAATAAAGTCGCGTCGTGCGAACGCCTTCTGCGTTCAGGCCGGCGACCGCCTGCACGCGTATGCCGTCCCATTTCCACTCGGCTGTGAAGTCGGCGGGATCGAGCTTTTCGAAATCGGCCTCGTCCAGCGCATGCGCGAGCATCGGCGTGCGGAACGGCGCCGGATCGGTCGCGACAGGACGGGGCTCGCGTCCCTCGACCCAGGCGAACAGATCGATGTAGGGCGGCGCAAGGCCGTGCCAGACTTCCTCGATCTCGTTGGGCGGCAGGTCGCCGAGCGCCGCGAGCGCGGTCTTCGCGAGCCGCGCCGAAACGCCGATGCGCAGCGAACCCGTGATAAGTTTCAGCAGCGCCCAGCGACCGGTTTCGTCGAGCTGGTCGAGCCAGCTCGCGAGCAGCGCCGGCAGTTCGCGCTTTTGCGTTTCCTGCAGCGCCAGAATGACTTCCGAAAGCGTGGGCGGCGGTGCGTTGCGGCGATCCTGGTTCGGCGCCGGCCACAGCAGCGCAACGGTTTCCGAAAGATCGCCGACATAATCATACGACATGTCGAACAGCACCGGGTCGGTGCGCTCGGCGATGAGGCCGCGGATGATCGCGGGCTTGGCATGCGCAAAAGACAGCGCGCCCGTCATCGCCGCCAACGCATAGCCACGCTCGGGATCTTCCGTGCGGCGGAAATAATCGGTCATCAGGCGCAGCTTGTTGTTGCGCGATGGCTCGTAGGCAAGGCGATCGAGCAGCTCGGCGAAGCGGTTCACGCGGAAGCCTCCGCCGTCTCGGCATCCTCGTCGCCATAGCCAATCATGTGCAGCGGCTGCGCGTCGATGCCGCGCGCGCGGCACCAGTGCACGATGGCGTCTTCGGCGCCGTGCGTGACCCAGATTTCGGATGCGCCCGTGTCGACGCAGGTCGCGCAGAGCTCGTCCCAATCGACGTGGTCGGAAATCACCATCGGCAATTCGACGCCACGCTGGCGCGCGCGCGCACGCACTCGCATCCATCCGGACGCGAAGGCCGCGACTGGATCGGGAAATTTGCGCGACCAGAGATCGTTCAGCTGGCCGGGCGGACACAGCACGATCTCGCCGCCGAGTTTCGCGCGGTCGGTCGCCGCGACCTTGCGGATCTCGCCCAGCTCGATTCCCTGCTCCTGGTAGAAGTTCGTGATCTTCTCCATCGCGCCGTGGATCCAGATCGGCCGGTCCCAGCCGGCTTCGCGGATCAGCTTCATGACGCGTTGCGCCTTGCCGAGCGAATAGGCGCCAACCAGATGCGCGCGTTCGGGAAACAGCTCGCAGGACGCAATCAGCTTGGCGACCTCATGCGCGGCGTCGGGATGACGGAACACCGGAAGCCCGAAAGTCGCCTCAGTCACGAAGGCGTCGCACCGCAGCAGCTCGAACGGCGCGCAGGTCGGATCATGCGCGCGCTTGTAATCGCCGGAGATGACGACGCAGCCGCCCTTCGCCGCGAGCTTGATCTGCGCAGAGCCAAGCACATGACCCGCCGGATGAAAGCTCGCGGTTATGCTCGCAAGCCGGACGGTCTCGCCATACGCGATCGGCTGGCGCCGCTCGCAGAAATTTTCGCCATAGCGGAGCGCCATGATGGCGAGCGTCTCGGGCGTCGCCAGCACGGCGCCGTGACCGGCGCGGGCGTGATCGGAATGGCCATGCGTGATCAGCGCGCGCGGCACCGGGCGCACGGGATCGATATGCGCATCGGCTTCGGGACAATAGAGGCCGCTGGGCGTGAGCGTGAGGAGATCTGAAAGAGCCATTCCGTGTTGATGTAGGATGTTATCCCGGCGTCTCAATGAGGACGGCGCGGTATCTTTACCGCGTAGGCGTCTTTGCCTATATTAGCTGTGCTCCGCCTGCCCTCATAAGCGCAGTCACTGAGTGTTCCCAGCCCCTATCGCGCTTATCAATGTCGCCCATTTGTGCGCGACCAACTGAGGGCCACCGCCATGAACATCACTTTGCATACTGCGCAAATCGAAAATGGGTGGGTTGCCGCAACGGACGCTTCGCCGTATTTCTGCTTCCAGGCGGAGACTGAGCAGCAGGTACTTGCGAAAGCCCGTTCGGCCCTGTCTTTTTTTGTTCAAAGCTCTGAAGAAATTGCGATTTTTCATTTTAAACAGGAGCAGGCATGTCGGGTCCCGAAACTGCGCAACGCACGTCGCGAGCTTATGACGGCCTGAAGAATTCATGGGGCAGTACGTTCTGATAGATGACATTCCGAACGAGTATATGGAGTTCATGGGTTACCTCAGGGTCGCTGAAAGCGACTCTTTCATCATTTATTCGAACAAGGGCTCAGAATTCATCATCGACAAGCGCGGTCCACGCCGCCTCTACGTCGCCGACATGAACGACGTCCCGTACCTGAAAAATGCGCCGCGACTTCCTGCACCCCCGTGGGATTAGCGCGGCGCTGTGAAACAGCTTGCCGCCTCCGTGAAACAGGTATATTTACCTCACTCCTAGGAACATCGTCTGTTCGCTGGGAGGTTTACATGCTCTCGCATGCGCAGGTCTGGAGCGCGATCGACACGCTGGCGGGCCGCTACGGCATGACCGCCTCCGGGCTCGCGCGCAAGGCGGGGCTCGACGCCACGACCTTCAACAAGTCCAAGCGCCAGACGCCGGACGGGCGCCAGCGCTGGCCCTCGACCGAGAGCATCGCCAAGGTGCTGGAAGCGACCGGCGCCTCTCTCGACGAATTCATGGGCTTCCTCGAATCGCGCGACCGCGCCGGCGGACGCCGCACCGTGCCGCTGATCGGCCTCGCGCAGGCGGGCGCCGGCGGCTTCTTCGACGACGGCGGATTTCCGACCGGCGCCGGATGGGACGAGGTCGCGTTTCCGGAAGTGCCGGACGCCAACGCCTATGCGCTCGAGATCTCGGGCGAATCCATGATGCCGCTCTATCGCGATGGCGACATCGTCATCGTCTCGCCCAACGCCTCGGTGCGGCGCGGCGACCGCGTCGTGCTGAAGACGCGCGAGGGCGAAGTGCTGGCCAAGGAATTGAAGCGGCGCACGGAGAACATTATCGAGCTGAAGTCGTTGAACCCGGACCATCCGGACCGAACGATTCCCCTCGACAAGGTGGCGTGGCTCGCCCGCATCATCTGGTCGTCGCAATGAGCTGAGGATTGATGCGCAAGATTTTCGTCTGTTTCGCTTTCGCCATCGCACTGCCCGCCGCCGCCATGGCCGGCCCCCGCAACCAGGGCTACACGCAGCTCAGCGGAGACGAGATCCGCACGGCCTTCGCCGATCGTGTCTTCACCGAGCACGGCCACGCCGCGCTGCGCTTTTCCGGTGACGGCAAGATCACCGGCTCGAAGGATCGGCGCGCATGGAGCGTGGCCAACAACACCCTTTGCCTCGAGGGCGCGGAACAGACCTGTTTCGACGTCTGGCGGAAGGGCCGCGAAATCCAGATGTTCGCCGGCGAGGACGAAGGCGAAGGCTCGCTGAGCGGCGTGCTGCAGTAGCCGCGCGCGCTGACCCTCTCGCTTCGGGAGAGGGCGGACTCAGGGCAAGGCCCCGAGCCGGGGTGAGGGGTTACGCGCTCACCGATAAAGGTTGAAACCCCTCATCCGTCGCGCTTCGCGCGCCACCTTCTCCCTTGGGAGAAGGGTCTTGAGTCACCCCTTGCGCCCCGCCAGGAACGCCTCGTGCGACGCCTTCAGGTCGCCCGACAGCGCGGCGGCGATGAGCGCACGCGTCTCTTTCACACCGTAGAGCGCCGCGAAGGAGCCGAAGCGCGGGCCGCGATCTTCGCCGAGCAGCACCTGGTAGAGCATGTTGAACCATTCGTTCGACACGCCGGGGCGCTCGGGAGTCGCGTTCTTCGCCTTGAAGTCCTGATAGCGCGGGATTGGTCGCGCGACATCGTAGAGGCCCGTCTGGATGTCTTCGGCGCTGGCGCCTTCGCCGAGTTCGGCCAGCATGGCGTCGAGCTTCTGCAGCGCGTCGCGCTCGACTTCGTCAGGCAGGCGATAGGTCTTCGCAGGCCGCACGAAATCACGGAAGTAGGCCACCGCATAACCCACCAGCGCGTCGAGTCGCGGATGGCTCTCGGGCGAAACGTCCGGCGCATAGCGGCGCAGAAACGCCCACAGGACAGCGCGATCTTCACTGTTGGCGACGGCCGCCAGATTGAGCAGCATCGCAAAGGAGATCGCCGTGCCGGGGCCGGCGTCGCCGGCCTGACGCAGCATTTCCGGCGCCGGCGGCTCGCCCGCATGGATGTGCCAGACAGGATTGCCGAGGCGGCCCTTCACGTCCTGACGCGGATAGCCCGCGAGGAACTGCAGATATTCGTCGACCGTGAGCGGGATGACGTCGAAATGCAGTCGCTTCGCCTCGCGCGGCTTCTGGTACATGAACAGCGCGAGCGATTCCGGGCTCGCATAGGTGAGCCAGTCGTCGATCGTCAGGCCGTTGCCCTTCGACTTCGAAATCTTCTGGCCCTTCTCGTCGAGAAAGAGCTCGTAGTTGAACCCCTCTGGCGCCACACCGCCGAGCGCGCGCACGATGTTGCCCGACAGCTTCACCGAATCGATGAGATCCTTGCCGGCCATTTCGTAATCGACGTTCAGCGCATACCAGCGCATCGCCCAGTCGGGCTTCCACTGCAGCTTCACATGTCCGCCCGTGACAGGCGTTTCGAAGCGCTTGCCGGTGTCGGGATCGGTCCACGAAATCGTGCCCGCCGTCACGTCCATGGCGTCGAGCGGCACCTGCATGACGACGCCGGTGTCGGGATGCACGGGCAGGAACGGCGAATAGGTCGACGCGCGCTCCTCGCGCAGCGAGGGCAGCATGATCGCCTGCACGGCGTCGTAGCGCGCAAGCATGTGCAGCAGCGCCGCATCGAAACGGCCCGACGTGTAATATTCGGTCGAGGACGCGAATTCGTAGTCGAAGCCGAACTGGTCGAGGAAGGACCGCAGCATGGCGTTGTTGTGCGCGGCGAAGGAATCGAATTTGCCGAACGGATCGGGAATGCGCGTCAGCGGCTTGCCGAGATGCGCGCGCAGCATGTCGCCGTTGGGCACATTGTCGGGCACCTTGCGCAGGCCGTCCATGTCGTCGGAGAACGCCAGCAAGCGCGTGGCGATCTTGTCGTCCGTCAACACGCGAAACGCATGGCGCACCATGGTGGTGCGCGCGACTTCGCCGAAGGTGCCGATGTGCGGCAGGCCCGAGGGACCGTAACCCGTCTCGAACAGCACGCTCTGCTGGCCGGTGCGCTTGACGCGCTCGACGAGTTTGCGCGCCTCCTCGAAGGGCCAGGCGGCTGCCTTGGTCGCGGCGTCGAGGAGTTCGGAAGACATGGGCAACGAGACCTTATGAGAGAAACGGGCGCGCGGGCGCGGCCCGCGGCAGGGGCGGCACACTAGAAAGCGCTGGACGACGCGTCAAATGAGGCGGTCAGTCCGGCGCGCGGAAATGTTTCGAGAGTTTCAGGCCCTGCGCCTGATAGTTCGAGCTCAGGCCCGCGCCGTACAGCGTCTTCGGCAGCTCGGCCATCTTCTCGTAGACAAGACGCCCGACGATCTGGCCGTCCTCGAGGATGAACGGCACGTCGTGCGAGCGCACTTCGAGCACGGCGCGCGATCCGGCGCCGCCCGCTTCCGCCGCGCCGAAGCCCGGATCGAAGAAGCCCGCGTAATGCACGCGGAATTCGCCGACGAGCGGATCGAAGGGCGTCATCTCCGCGGCATGGTCGGGCGGCACCCGCACGGCTTCCTTGGACGCCAGAATGTAGAACTCGCCGGGATCGAGCACGAGATCGCCGCGCGCGTGAATCGGCTCCCAGAAATCGAGCA
>JAQGKM010000117.1 GCA_028290125.1 Hyphomicrobiales bacterium
CGGCTTTCCGGCCTTCGGCGCCTCGCTCGGCTTCGTGCGCGGCAAACGCCGCACGGCGGCGCATGTCGCGACGGACGGGCGCGCTGTGGCTATCGATGGCCTTCCCCGCAAGACCGCGAATGTCGAATGGCGCGGCGTGACGAAGAACGGCGCCTTCGAGCCTTACGCCGCGATCTTGCGCGTGCTGGCTGTCGAAGCCGCGCAACGGCAGGAAATGATCGAAAGCGGTTCACCATCGCTCGATGTCAAGCGGGCGCAGATCCTCGTCGTCACGCGTCTTGGCCGCGAAGGCTCCTGCGTCGTCGCCTATGTGGATGCGCAGGCGAATGCAAAGCCGAACGATCTCGCGCGCGAGGCCGCCGACGACGCCGCCCTCGCGCCCTGTCCGGTCGCTCGCATCGCCGTTCGCGGCGTGCTGACGCCGGTTCTCGCGAGTTACCTCAACTCGTCTCCGTCTCGCGCTCGGCGATGAGACGCTCGCGCAGCGCGGCGCGGTCCGTCTTGCCGCCCGTGGTCTTCGGGAACGCCGTGTAGGCCGAGACGTGGACCGCATCCACCGTGGTGAACATCGCCTTCAACTTTTGAACGCGCTCCGGCGCCGGCGCGGCGTCAGCCTCCAGCGCGATCAGGATCTCGGTCTGCGTCAGCGCATTCTGGCGCGCGAAGACGCAAGCGTCGAGACATCCGGCGATCTGCTGGATTTCCGCTTCCACTGGCCCGACCGGGAAGCGGTCGCTCTTGATGAAGAGAACGTCCGCCACGCGACCGAGCACGCGCACGCGCCCGTCGGCCCGGCGCATCGCGAGATCGCCCGGATAAAAATAGCCGTCGCGAAAATGCGCCGCCGTCGCCACGGGGTCGTCGTGATATCGTTTGGCCGTGTAGCTCTCCTGCCGCACGCGCAGGATGCCCTCGGTCCCGTCCGGCACGGAATTGCCGGCCTCATCGACGATCTCGATCCGGCGATGCGGGTGAACGGAGTGCCAGAGCAGGTCCTCCGCGTTGGTGACTTTCGTTTTGGTGAGCGCGCCGTTCTCGGTCGCGCTGTAGATCTGGAAGACGTTGGACGTGATGTTCTTCAGCACCCATTCGATCTTGCCGAAATTCATGAATCCGCCGCCGATGTGCAGGCGCATGCGCGGCTTGGCGACGGGCGGCTGAAGCGTCGCCGATGCATGCAGCGTATCGATGTGTGACGGACGCAGCGTGACGTAGTCGAAGTCCGCCTCATAGAACGTTTTCAGGAAGTCGATCTTTCCGTCGATGATGAACGTCGCGCCGAGCTTGAAGCAGGCGATCCCGTACATGTAGCCGCCGGACGCCGCGAGCGTGTAATCGACCAGATAGGCCCTGCTGGAAGCCGTCAGCAATGCGTGCTTCGCGTAAATGTCAGCGACCTCGTTTTCCACTTGGGCGGACAGCAGAACGCGTTTGGGCATTCCGGTCGCGCCGGAGGACAGAAGAAAGTTGCCGCCCTGGAGATCGGCCTCAACCTTCTTGATCGTCAGCAAGTGCTGCGCGCCGAAGATGGAAGCGGGGATGGCGATGAGTTTGTCGGCATGCGCCGTGTCCGGCGCGAGCCGGACCTTCTCGCCTTCCATGACGATGAGGCAGGCCACAGACTTCACGCTTTCGACCAGCGGGTGATCGGGGCGTGGCAAGCTCAGCGTGTCCATCCCGAGCGCACGCGCAGCCAGCGTCACCACCCAGGCGTCAGCAAGCGAGCTGATGGCGAGAACGGCGGTCGGCCGTTCACCCGATCCCGGATCGAGGACCGGCAGGCGCGCTTCCAGGAAGCGACGAACGGTTTCGACGACGTGGGCGAGGTAGGAATAGGAAATGGGCGCGCCGCGATAGATGAGAGCGGCCTTTGCCGGTTTCTTCTTCGCCCAATGGTTGATCCAGTCCAAAGCCGTGCTCATGCAACACAACCCATTCATCGTTCCCCCGCGTCACGGCACGGGACTAACACAGGATGCGATGGTGCATCCACTGTCGAAGGTGCGCGTCGTCGATGAGCTGTTTTCAGCTGAAGGCCTGGGTCTCTGCATTTCGAGCGGCGAAGCCGGCGATCGGACCGCCTGCACTTGGCATTGCTGGCGCATTATCAAATAAAGCGGGCAACAAAACGAAACTATAAACACTGTCAAAATGACATGGCCCGGATCCTTGATGAGACCCGGGCCATCGCTTGATCCAATCAGGCGTCTTATTTCTTCTCGACCGTCACGCCATTTGGCCCGAGGTTGATCTGCACGCCCTGCGGTTCCTTGCGTTCCTGATAGACTTGATAGCCATAGATCGAACCGCCGACCAGCAAGGCGCCGACGATCAGGAACATGAGGTTGGTTCTATTCATTTGATCTCCGATGGCGTGCCTGGGCGCGCCCTGAATCTTCTTGTAAGTTGAGTCGCACAAAGCAAATCAGCTTCACATCGCAAATCGAGCTTGGTCGAGCGCTCAAGCTAATGCAACCCTGCGCCGAGTTCCGCGGCGCGCAGGCGAACCTGTGAGCTGATGGCGCCACAGATCAGGACCGGCTGCGCTCCTCGACGACTGTCGTGTCGACAATCGAGGAATCTTCATAAAGCACGCGCCCCAGCGCACCCGCCGCCAAGGCGCCGAGAGCCGGAGCAAGAATGAAGAGCCAGAGCTGAAACACGGCGTCGCCGCCGGCGAACAGCGCCGGGCCGATGCTGCGGGCCGGATTGACGGACGTGTTGGTGATCGGGATCGAGATGAGATGGATCAATGTCAGCGACAGGCCGATCGGAATGCCGGCAAAGCCTGTCGCCGCACCTTTCGATGTCGTGCCGATGATGATCATCAGGAAGAAGAAAGTCAGCACGAGCTCGGCCACGAAGCAGGACGCGAGCGAGTAGCGGCCTGGACTCAATTCGCCGTAGCCGTTCGAGGCGAAGCCGCCGCTCACCCATTCGGGTTTGCCGGACGCGATGAGATAGAGGACGGCGGCTGCGGCCACCGCGGCGACGATCTGCACGACGATGTAGGGAACCACGTGTCGAGGCGCGCAGCGTCCTGCCGCCCAGAGTCCCAGCGTCACCGCCGGGTTGAAGTGGCCGCCTGAAATGTGCCCCACGGCATAGGCCATGCTGAGTACAGTCAGTCCGAAGGCGAAGGAAACGCCCGTAAAACCGATGCCAAGTTGGGGGAAGGCGGCAGAGACGACAGCTGCGCCGCAGCCACCGAATACCAGCCAGAATGTGCCGAAGAACTCGGCGATGAGCCGCCGTTGCATGTCATTATGCATGAAGCCCCTCCGTCATCGCAGCGCCGTTGCACGCTGCATTGGCCCGTATTGGACTTGAGCCGACACTCACGAGTGTCGAGCGGAAACGCCGGCATGGCAATGCTTGCCGTGCGCGTTTCCGAACTACGCCAATTCGACTTGAACAAACTATTGCTGCGCTTTGGCTAGCTCATGCGTGATTGGAACCAGCTGCACGATGCGATGTTGGGTTCGCGGTCCGCATCGGCCGTCACAACATAAGTCAGTATTGGAAACATCCTTGCCGAACCTCCACGGCTTCGACTCAGGTCATTCCGTGCGCGAGACTGCGCTCGTCGCCATCGGCCGTGCGCTCAAAAGCGCGCAATATCGTTTCACGACGCCGACGCCAGCCACGCACGCGCGTGTCATCGCGCGGGCCGACCCTGCGCTCGCGGCGGATCTGCGGGGTGTGTTCGGCTGGAATCTGCCCTTCTCCGAAGGTCTGCTGCCGGCTCATCTTATGGAGCTGATGCGGACCGCGGAGGTGCTGGCGGTCTTGCCGAATGGCGATTACCAGTCCGGCGTACGCTTTTCGACGCTGGATGAATGTCTGTTCGCGCATTCGGCCTTTCCCACCGTGCAATCGGATGCGGTCTTCTTCGGGCCCGACACCTCCCGTTTCGTTTCTGCGATCGTCGATCATCTGGCGCATCGCACGACGCCCATTGCGCGCGCCGCCGACATCGGCTGCGGCGCGGGGCCGGGCGGCGTCTCCATCGCGCGGCGTTGTCGCGACGCCGACGTGGCGCTTCTCGACATCAATGGCGCGGCGCTGAGCGCATGCCGGGTCAATGCGGCACTGAACGATGTGCGGAATGTCGCAGCGATCGAAAGCGATGTCATGGCCGCTACGGAGGGGCTTTTCGATCTTGTCGTCACCAACCCGCCCTATCTGATCGACGCTTCCGCGCGCGCCTATCGACATGGCGGCGGTGATTTTGGCGAAGGCTTGTCGCTTCGCATTCTGCGCGAAAGCGTTCCCCGGTTGTCCGAACGCGGGACCATTCTGCTCTACACGGGTTCAGCGGTCGTCGACGGACAAGATGTCTTCGGCGCCGCCGCAGAGCGCATCGTCGCCGAGCTGGGATTGTACGCCAACTATCGGGAGCTCGATCCCGACGTGTTCGGCGAAGAACTTGAAACGCCACCCTATGCACGCGCCGACCGCATTGCGGCAGTGCTGCTTACGGCGAGCCGGAGTCCCCTATGACGAACTCGTATTTCGAACAGACGAACAGTGACGAACGCGCGCTGCATTTGCGATTGGCGGCCTTCAACGCCAAACGGTTTCAACCTGCGCTCCCGGGTGAGAGCGACTGGCGCGCTGACCTTGTGCACAATATCGACGACGCCTTGCTGGAAGGCGAATACCTTGAGTCCGAGCGCGCGCGCATTCGCCACCTCGCGATGCATGCGCCGCGCGACGCGACAGCCTTTTGCCAATGGTTCGAAGCGCTGAAGCAGACTGGCCCGGGCCAGCACGATCCGCTGTTTCCGTGGCTTGCCGATGTGGCGGAAATGAGCCAAATGCAATGGTTTCTCACTCAGGAGATCGCGGGCGAGGCCGGCTTCGAGGATCTCACGGCGCTCACGCAGATCCGCCTTCCGGTGCGACCGAAGCTCGAACTCGCGCGCAACTACTGGGACGAGATGGGCCGCGGGCAGGCCAAGGGCATGCATGGTCCGTTGCTCGAACACCTCGGACACGCGCTCGATCTGAAGCCCGATCTCGAGACGTCCATGTGGGAGTCGCTCGCGCTGGCCAACACGATGGCGGGCCTCGCCGCCAATCGTCGCTTCGCCTATCATTCGGTCGGCGCGCTCGGCGTCATCGAAATGACGGCCCCGGATCGCGCCGCCGCCGTGGCGCGCGGGTTGAAGCGTCTCGGGATCCCGGCTGGCGACAGGCACTACTTCGACCTGCACTCGATTCTCGACGTCAAGCATTCGCTGGCGTGGAACGCCGAGGCGATCACGCCGCTGGTGGCTGAAAAGCCGGATTGCGCGATCGCCATCGCCGAAGGCGCATTGATGCGGCTGGAAGCCGGCCGTCGATGCTTCGAAAGGTATCGCGCGCACTTCGGCCTGTAACGCACCTCAGTCGAGCAAGCCCAGCGTCTCGACGGCGGCGAAATCGCTCGCGACGAGCTTCGCTCCGATGTCATTGCGGTAGCGGAGGTTCGGGATGAGAACGCGCCCGGCGAGCTCGTAGACTTCGGCCTGCGCCTCGACAATCGTGGCGCCGGCCCCGGTGACCACCATGGTCCAGCCGTGATAGCCCGCCGTCACCAGCTGATCTCCCGAAAGCGCCATCTCGCCGAAGTGCAGATTGCTGCGATCGTGCCGCGACATGTCTCCGTCGAACATGATCGGGAGCCCGACCGGCTCAGGCACGTGCGAGCGCACATAGGGGAAAGGCCGCGTGGTCATTACGACGCCGACGCAAAATCCCGGACGCGTCTCGAACGCGACCTGCGATCCCGTCGTCATGGCCTTGAACAGGGCCGACCATGGCGTCGCCTGCAGAGGTTCGAGAACGGCAAATCCGGGATAGCCAAACCGGCAGGTGAATTCCAGCGGCCAGATTCCGCGTTCGTTGACGATGGTGTTGAGATTGATGTAGCCGCAATAGCGGTGCGTGCGCAGCAAGGGCTCCATGCGCGCCAGCGTCGCGGCGAAAAATGTCGACGAGCGCTCGTAGGTCGCCACAGTTCCCATCTCGCCCGTCAGTTCGCCGAGATCGCCGGGGAAGAACGCCTTGTGCTCCCAGTCGAGACAGGCCGGCGTCAGGAAGCGCTGTCCGTCGAAATAGGCGCCGACGCCCATTTCGATTCCGGAGATATGCTCCATCAGGACGAAGCTGATGCGCTCCTCCGCAAGCTGGCGAAACTTCGCTTCCACCATCGCCTGGACGTCGCGCCCGTCGCGCATGCGCCCGACGTAATTGTCGGCCGCGCCGAACTCCGGTCCGCCGTTGAACTTCAGCACGTAGCGGCCGGGATTTTCGGCGATGAACGCCGCCGATTGCTCGGGACGGTCGAATGCTTCCATGCGGGCGATGGGAAGCCCAAGGTCACGCAGGACGCCTTGCGCATAGAAGCGGTCGTTCTCGAGCCTGTCGCCGAAGGCGCTTCCGCCGATGACATGGAAGCCGTCTTCGCGCAAAGCGTCCTGTTGCGCGCCCGCGCCGTCCGACACGCCCTCGAACAGGATGATCCCGTCGACCCCCGCTTCGCGGATCCAGGGCAGGTCACGCCGCCAGTCGTCCGTGTGGTCGATCATGCCGGCCAGCGTTCCCCGGCACAGAGGCTCGCCAATGAAGACGCGCACCTCGTGCCCCTCCGCCGCAAGGCGCAGGTAAAGCGAGCCGAGATCGCATGTATCGCCAACGCCCAGAAAACGCACGTGACCTCCTCGTCGCGCAGCACAGCCGCATGGTCGAACGAACGTCGGCGAACGACGTTGCAGGAACGGAAGCGCTCTTCAAGGAAAACGCATGTTCCTCATCCGCACACGCGTTGGACCAAGTTCGATCCACGGCACGGGCGTTTTCGCCGATGAAGCCGTCGCTGCCGGCCAGCCTGTCTGGCGGTTCAATCCGGTCTTCGACCGCATGTTTCCGGACGCCGACTTCGATGCTGCGCCGCCATCCGTGCAGGCGTTCCTGCGCGAATATGCCTATCGGGCCACCGACCTCGACGGAAGCTGGGTGCTATCGGGCGACCACGCGCGGTTCCTGAACCACAGCGATGAGCCCAACACAATCGAGCGGCCGTTCGAATCCTACGCGGCCGTGGATATTGCGGCGGGCGACGAGATTACCTGCGACTACGGCGCCTTTTGCCTCGACTGGACGCGCGCCGATCTCGGCGAAGAGACTGCCGCCGACCAGCTCGCTCTCCCGCATCGCCATCTCCACACCCGCATCAAGCCAGCGCAGCATGGGGTCGGCGTCTTCGCACTGCATGACATCCCGGCGGGCGTCTTGCTCTTCGAGGGGGACGAGGGCGACACCGTGCGCGTGCCGGTGAGCGTGGTCGACGCGATTCCGGACGAGGCGGTCAGGCGCATGTATCTTGATTTCTGTCCCGAAGAGGACGGTGCGCTGATTGCGCCGGTGGATTTCAACCAGCTGACCATCGGCTGGCACGTCAATCATTCGGAGACGCCCAATGTGGTGGTCGATGCCGACATGCAGTTCCGCAGCAAGGCGCCGATCCGGGCCGGCGAGGAGCTGACGACGGATTACCGGACCTATAGCGCGAGCGCACAGCGGTTGATCGGGACATGGACGAAATAGGCTGAGGCCGTCGTCTCCACCGCAGCAAGGGGTGCGCACGTGAAACCAAAAGCCAGGGAGATCCGCATATCGACGCCGGAACGCCCCCGCGCCCCCTGGGTCCAGCGGCTGCGGACGCTCTACGAGGGCGAAACCTACGCCGCCGCGCGTTTTCGTTATCTTCTGCTCACGTTCGACGTCCTGACGATCGTCTACATCATCGCCACATCTTTCGCGCCTGACCTCCTCGTGTTCGAGGTGATGGACGTCGGCATCGGCCTTCTGATTCTCGCAGATCTCTCCGCACGCCTGATCATCGCCCCGACCTGGAAAGCGCGTCTCCATCCGATCAACCTCGTCGATGTGGTCGCCTGCGTCTCCTTTCTCGCGCCTGTCTCGGGGGAAGGCGGCGGCTTCCTGCGCATCCTGCGAACGCTTCGGCTGTTGCACAGCAAGCTGATCCGCAGCCGCTTGCGGCATGACAATCGCTACTTCTGCGAAAACGAAGAGGCGATCATGGCGGTCGCCAATCTTGCTGTATTCATCGCCGTCATGACAGGCCTCGTGTACGAGACGCAGCACTGGAAGAACCCTGCGATCGCCAATTACGCCGATGCGCTCTATTTCACGGTCACGTCGCTCACCACGACGGGCTATGGCGACATCACCCTGCCGGGCACTGCCGGCCGCCTGATCACGGTGCTGATCATGATTTCCGGCGTGACGTTCTTTCTGCGTCTCGCGCAGGTCTTGTTCCGGCCCAACAAGGTGAAGTTCGCATGTCCGCAGTGCGGCTTGCAGCGCCACGACGTCGACGCCGTTCATTGCAAGGCCTGCGGCATGCTGTTGTGCATTCCAAATGACGATTGACTGCATCAAAGAGGAGGAGCCATGACCGCCATCGACGCCGACCGCTTCGTCTCCGCACAGGCTGGCGTTCTCGCGGATGTCGAAGCCGAATTGAGGGCCGGGCGGAAGCAATCGCACTGGATGTGGTTCGTCTTCCCGCAGGTGGCGGGCCTCGGTCATTCCTCAACGGCGCGACACTACGCCATCGCCGATCTCGCTCAGGCGCAGCATTATCTGCAAGACCTAGTTCTCGGCTCTCGCCTGCGCGAGCATGTGCAGCTCCTGCTGCAGCACACTGACAAGAGTGCGCACGAGATCTTCGGCACACCCGACGATCTGAAGTTGCGCTCGTGCCTGACACTGTTCAAAGCCGCGGCGTCGACGCCGGAAGACCGGGCGCTGTTCGAGGCGGCCCTGCAGGCGTTCTTCGACGGCCAGCCGGACCAACTGACTCTGGACCTTCTTCGCGGATCGTCGGCGCGCCGATGATTTGCAGTCTAGGCCGGCAGCACAACCACTTTGGTCTGCACGGGCGTGCGTGAATAGAGGTCCATCATGTCCTGGCTGAGGAGGCCTGTGCAGCCGCTCGTCAGGTTGGTGCCGATGGTCTCGGGCGCGCTCGTGCTGTAGAGCGTGTAAAGCGTGTAGACGCCCTTCTGGTAGAGATAGAGCGTGCGCGCGCCGAGCGGGTTGTCGAGCCCGCCGGGCATGCCGCCCGCGTATTTCTTCGCTTCCGGCTGCCGCAGGATCATTTCCCTGGGCGGCGTCCATACCGGCCATTCCGCCTTGCGTCCGACATAGGCGTCGCCGCTCCACAGGAAGCCCTGCCGGCCGACATTGGCGCCATAGCGCGTGGCGTTCCCGTCGCCTTCGACGCGGTAGACGTAGTAGTTCGCAGGATCGACGATGATCGTGCCGGGCGCTTCCTTGGTGTCGTAGCGCACGGTCCGGCGGTAGAACTTCGGATCGACCTTGTCGACGTCGACTGCCGGGATCGGAAATTTTTCCTCGGGCATCGCAGCGTAGAGCCTCGCGGCTTCGCCACGGCTCATGCCATCGGACGTGACGCAGCCGGCGAGCCCCAGGGAGCCGAAGCCGACTGCGCCGGCGATGAACGAACGACGGTTGAGAAGGTCAGGCCCGCGCCCGGTCGGAGCGATCTCGTTCGTCTTGCCAGCGTCGGCCATTTCACCGTCCGTCATCATGATCCGTGTTCTCAAGTTTAGCCGAGAGCTGAACTTGCCGTCACACAGGCCGATTCGCAAGGGTGAGCTTGGCCGACGCCATTTGCGCCCGGAAATTTCAAGCCGTTCAGTGCGATCTGGCGGCAGCAGCTGTTTCCTGGACCTTGAGCTGCGTCGCGCGGGCGCAGTTCTCCGTCACCTTGAAATAGCGCTGCACCCAGTCGGCGCCGAGCTCATAGGGATGGGGGCCATCGCCACGCCCCGCGAGCATGCGGTTCTTGTTGTAGGCGTTGTCGAACTCGGAATGGTTGGAGATCAGCACCGTCGCGCCGGTCTCCTTCGCCTTCGCCGCCAGATGGCGCTGCGACGCCATGTAGGTGTCGAGATTCTTGATGCTCCAGTCCGGCAGCGTCCATTCGTAGACCAGAGCGGTGCCGCCCGAGTAGACGACGTTCACCGGCTTGCCGCGGTCCTGCACCTGGAACGTGAAGGAGTTCGTTCCGTCGGTGTGTCCGGGGGTGAACCAGGTCGTGACGGTCGTGTCGCCAAGCGTGATCTTCATGCCGTCGGTGGCGACGATGTCGCGCTTGGGCGCCATCGTCTTGAAGCGGTTCGGCAGTTTTTCCACGAGATCCCAGTCCGGGCCCGACATCACGACATGCGGGCGGTAGCGCGTCTGGATCATCTCGGCGCCGCCGATGTGGTCCTGATGTGCGTGCGACACAATGAGATATTTGATGTCCTTGGGATCGAGCCCGAGCTTCTGCATGCCGCCGACAATGAGTTCTTCCGAATTGTACGGATAGATCGTGTCGAACAGGATGATGCCCTCGCTCGTCTTCAGTGCCCATGACGAATGGATCTTGCCGCCGACGAAATAGAGGTTGTCGAAGACCTTGGCGGGCTCCGCATACCACGTCGAACGCGCGGGAGCCTTGCTCGGGTCCGACACGTATGCCGGCGTCAGGTCACGGAGGTCTTCGCTTCGGCTCGGCGGGAGGAAGCAGGTGCGCGCGAGCGCGCCGAGAAACTCGAACTCGGCCGCTTCCTTGGCGGCCTGCTGCGCAGCCTCGACCGCGCTCGGCGCCCTTGGCTTTGCATCGGGCGTTTGCGCCAGCGCGCTCCCGGCGACGAGAACGCAAGCAGACGCGATGGTGACGAGATGATTGGCCATGAGCGTTTCCCCAATTGCTGAGCGCCTTCGACGCGTCGTTCTTGAGGACATCATACGCACAACAGCGCCGGGCGCCACAATGGAGCCGGAGGTTTTCTCCATCGCGCGGGTTGCACAAACCACTTCAGCGCGGCACTTACAGTTCAATGCAGACGAAAGCCACCACGGACGTTTCCAGCTCTCGCCCATCGCGTTCGGCACTCGCGCCGATGCGTCACCCGCTCTTCCGGGCCGTCTGGATCGCGAGTCTTGCGTCGAACTTCGGCGGGCTCATCCAGTCCGTCGGCGCGGCCTGGCTCATGGCGTCCATCGCGCCATCGGCCGAAATGGTCGCCCTCGTGCAGACGTCGACGACGCTGCCCATCATGTTCTTCTCGCTGGCTGCGGGCGCCATTGCCGACAATTACGATCGCCGCTCGATCATGCTGGTCGCGCAGGTCTTCATGCTGGTCGTCTCCCTGCTGCTCACGATCATCACGGGCCTGTCGTCGCTGACGCCCTGGATGCTGCTCGTCTTCACGTTCCTGATCGGCTGCGGCTCGGCGCTGAACGGGCCGGCATGGCAAGCGTCCGTCGGCGAGATGGTGCCGCGTGAAGATCTGCCGGCCGCGGTTGCGCTGAACTCGATGGGCTTCAATGTCGCGCGAAGCGTCGGCCCGGCGATCGGCGGCTTCATCGTCGCGGCGGCCGGCGCCGCCGTCGCCTTCGCGGTCAATGCGGCGACCTATGTCGGGCTTATTCTCGTCCTGCTGCGATGGAAGCCGCCAAGGCCCGATCGCGCGCTGCCGCCCGAGTCGCTCACGCTCGCGATGGGCGCGGGCCTTCGCTACGCCGCGATGTCGCCCTCCATCAAACGCGTCATCAGCCGCTGCTTCCTGTTCGGCTTCGGCGCGGCCGCCGTTCAGGGCCTCATGCCGCTCATCGCGCGCGACCTTGTCGTCGGCGGTCCCGTCACTTACGGCCTGCTGCTCGGCAGCTTCGGTGCGGGCGCCGTCAGCGGCGCCTTGCTGAGCGCTCGCCTGCGCACTGCGTTCAGCGTTGAAACGCTCGCGCGCCTGTCGTTCGCCGGCCTGATCGCCTGCGTGACGATCACGGCGTTCAGCCATGCGTCCTGGCTCACGATGGCCGCGATGGTTTTCGGCGGCGCGAGCTGGGTCGTGGCCATGTCGAACTTCAACGTCAGCATCCAGCTGTCAGCCCCGCGCTGGGTCATGGCGCGCACCCTTTCGCTCTACCAGACCGCAGCCTTCGGCGGCATGGCCATTGGCAGCTGGACGTGGGGCTGGATCGCCGAGCGTTCTGGCGTCGCCGAGGCGCTGCTGCTCTCGATTGTCGTCCATGTTCTCGGAATCCTCGTCGGCCTGCGCTTCCGCCTGCACGACCTGACGGATGCTTCGCTCGATCCGCTGCGGCGATGGAGCGTCCCCAACGTCGCCTTCGACGTTCAGCCGCAGAGCGGCCCGATCGTCATCACCATCGAATACCGAATCAGCGCCGCCGACGTGCCGGAGTTCCTGGCCATCATGGCGGAGCGGCGACGCGTGCGGCGCCGGGACGGCGCCCGGCATTGGTCGCTGCTGCGCGATCTGGGCGACACGGAGCTGTGGATCGAGCGTTACCACACGCCGACATGGGTGGACTATATCCGGCATAACCAGCGAATCACCCTGGCGGATGCGATGATCGGCGAACGCCTGCGCGCCCTCCATCGCGGCGGCGACATCGTCGTGCACCGGATGATCGAACGCCAGACGGGATCGCTGCGCGACGTGAGCGCGCGCGCCACCGATCCGTCGTCCGGCGAGGCCATGCACTGACGCGTCACTGCTCCGGTTCATCCTGAGCCCACAGTGGGGCGGCAATGTCACACGGCGGGATTTTCCTGCCGCCAAACGAAAACGTTGGTCTTCAGCGGCCCGCATCTGAGGTACTTGGTGCCTATGCCGCCGCTCATTCTGATCGCCTTCCTCAGCGCCGCCACCGTAACCATCAGCTGGATGGGCTTTCTGTTGTGGAGCGTCGTTCACGCGGTGATGTGGGTCTTCACCTGACGCCGCGCTGAGCATTTCAACGGCTCGCGCGAGCCTCGCCGCATTGTGCCCGCGCCAGATCCGTGCGATTTTTCCGGCCATAAGAAGGTTGCGGTTCAATGCAGCCGCATGTCGGGAGGAAGCTCATGATCTTGCCAGCGCCGCGCGCCATGCGAAGGGCCGCGACATTCCTTTTCCGCAGGCCTAGTTTCAAGTCTGTCCTGCTCCTGCCCCTCTTGGGCGCGCTCTTCACGCAGCCATCGATCGCGCAGGACTGGCCGAAGCAGACGATCAAGATTGTCTCGCCCTATACGGCGGGCGGGCTTGGCGACACGCTGCCGCGCATCGTCGCTGCCGGCTTGAGCGAACGTCTTGGACAGCAGGTGATCGTCGAAAATGTGCCCGGTGCGAGTCAGCTTGTCGGGGTTCAGGCGGTCGCACGCGCCAAGCCGGACGGCTACACGCTTCTGTTCGCCAGTTCGACCAGCATGGGGATCAACGTCGCGGTCTCGAAAGCGCTGCCTTACGATCCCGTGCGTGACTTCGCGCCCATCGCCATCGCCTTCTCGACGCCGCTTTATCTCGCGGTGACCCCGAAACTGCCGGTCAACTCCGTTCAGGAACTCATTGCGCTGGCAAAGCGCGAACCGGGCAAACTCAATTTCGCATCCGGCGGACTGGCGACGTCCAATCACCTCGCGGGCGAACTGTTCAAGGCGCTCGCCGGCGTCGATATGGTGCACGTGCCCTACAAGGGCACAGGCCCGGCGATGATCGATCTCGTCGCCGGACATGTCGACCTGATGTTTGCGGGCGAAGGCGCCGAACAGGCGAAGCAGGGCAACCTGCGGGCTCTGGCGGTCACGGATCGCGTCCGCTCCCGCTCGGCGCCCGACATCCCCACCATGCAGGAAGCTGGCGTCAAGGATTACGAAATGGCGATCTGGTTCGGGTTCGTCGCCCCGGCCGGTACGCCCGAGCCGATCGTCGAAAAGCTCTCGGCTGAAATCCGCAAGGTGCTCGAAAGCCCGATGACCCGCGACCGCAGCAACGGCGCCGACATCACGCCGTCGACGCCCGCCGAGATGAAAGCCCGCATACCGAAAGATATCGAGATGTGGACCGCGGTGACGCGTCAGGCGAAGATTCAATTGCAATAAGAAAAATGGTGAAACACATGGCGCGTCCCGCTCCCAGGATTGCGATCGTTGGCGCCGGCATCGGCGGACTTGCGGCGGCGGCGCTTCTGCTGCGCCAGGGTGTCGATGTCACGGTTTATGAACAGGCCGGGCGTTTCGCGCGCGTGGGCGCCGGCATCCAGCAGAGTCCGAATGTCATGAAGGTCCATCGTGGCCTCGGCATCGAGGATCGGCTGCGCAAGACAGCTTTCGCGCCGAGAACCTCGCTCAACCGCGACGGGATCACGGGCGAAACGACCAATGAATTTCCGCTCGGCAAGGATGTCGAAGAGCGCTACGGCGCGCCGTTCCTCGCCATGCATCGCGGCGATCTGCACGCGGCGCTCGCCGACCTTGTTCCTGCGAACCGCATCGAACTCGGACGCAAGCTCCGGAGCGTCGATCAGGATGGAACGCGCGTCACACTCACGTTCGAAGACGGTTCGGAAAGCGTCGCAGATGCTGTCGTCGGCGCAGACGGCGTGCATTCGCTGATCCGCGATTACGTGGCGGGCCCCGAGAGCCCGACGTTCACGGGCCGCGTCGCCTACCGCACCACCTTTCCGGCAAGCCTGCTGCGCGGCGTAGACATCGGCATGTCGCGCACGAAATGGTGGGGGCCCGACCGACACATCGTGATCTATTACACGACCGCGAATTGCGACGAGGTCTATTTCGTCACGAGCACGCCCGAAAAGGCCGACTGGATCACCAAGGAAAGCTGGTCGACCAAAGGCGATCTCGACGAACTGCAGAACGGCTTCAGCGCCTTTCACCCGGATGTCCGCGCCTTGCTGGCTGCGGCGCCCGAGGTCCATAAATGGGGCATCTTCGAGCGCGAGCCCCTGCCGGTCTGGACGCGCGGACGCGTGACCCTGCTGGGTGATTCCTGTCATCCGATGACGCCCTACATGGCGTCCGGCGCCGCCATGGCGCTGGAAGACGCGGTCATCCTTGCACGCGCGCTCGAGGCGTTCGAGCCCGCCAACGTGTCGCGCGCGTTCGAGACTTACGAGGCGACGCGCAAGCCGAGGACATCGGCGGTGCAGACCGGATCGAGCGCCAACAACTGGATGCGAAACGCCACCAATCCCGATTGGCTCTACGGCTACGACGCCTGGAGTGCGCCGCTCGAAGCGCCCGAGACGGCGCCGGCGTGAGACGTCACGCAGGACGGCGATGCGTCGCCGGAAGCGCTGCCAGCAGGTCGCGGCAATAATCAGCCGTGATCTCTCGATCTCCGAAGAGGATGTGGTAGCAGATCGGCGCGATGACGCGGTCGATGATCAGGTCCTGCTGCACGGCGGCTTCGCCGCGCGCGGACGCACGCGCCGCGATGGTGTCGAGATGATCGTAGGTGTAGCGGCAGCACTTCGCCGCCGCCGTGTCTTCCGCTTCCGACAGGACATCGCGCAGCAGGTTGCGGCCGACTTTCGACGACATTTCTTCGGCGTATTGCAGCACGAAGGCCTCGATGTCTCCTGCGGTGCTGCCGGTGTCGTCGGGATCGCTGACGGGCCGAAGGGTCTCGGAAGCCACGTCGGCCAGCAGCGAGCCGAGATCGCCCCAGCGCCGGTAGATGGTCGAAGGGGTCACACCGGCCTGCTCGGCGATCATCGGCACCGTAATTGCAGAGCGATCAAGGCGCGCCAGGAGCGCGTGCGTCGCCGCATGCACTTCCTTCTGGATGCGGGCGGATCGGCCGCCCTGCCGCACGAGTTCGCGGGCCATGGTTTCCCTCGAGACATCACGAACAGCACTCTTAACGCAAAGGATTTGCATTAAGGTGAATGCTGACATATGTTCTTTAAACGCAAATGTTTAGCGTTAGGAGGACGTCGTGTCCACATCCCGTCTGCGGTCGTCCCGTCCCTTCGTGCTGTCGCTCCCGGCGACCGGGACTTACGCGGCGGCTGTCGCCATCACGTTTTCCGCGACCGCCAGCGCACCGACACCGCTCTATGTGCTGTATCAGCAGACCATGGGGCTTTCGCCAGCCCACGTGACCTTCATCTTCGCGATCTACGTCCTCGGAATGGTCGCGGCCTTCCTGACGCTAGGGCGGCTGTCGGACTACATCGGCAGGCGGCCGATGATCCTGGGCGCCCTCGTCGTCAATCTGCTGGCGCTGCTGGCCTTCATCACGGCGGCGCAGGCCCGCGATCTCGCGGTCGCGCGTCTCTTGCAGGGCATCGCCACCGGCGTCGCCATGACGAGCCTCGGCGCCACCATCGTGGATGCGCAACCGCGGCACGGCGCGACGCTCAACGGCGTGACGGCCTTCATCGGCCTGACCACCGGATCGCTGCTCGCCGGCGTGCTGATCGCCTGGGCGCCGCTGCCGACGCGTCTCGTCTACGCCGTGCTGCTGGCGATCACGGTCGTGGAGATCATGGTGCTGTACTTCGTCCCCGAGACGTCCCGGAAGAAGCCGGGTGGACTTGCTGCGCTCGTGCCGAGCATCAGCGTGCCGCAGGCGGCCAAGGGCGCGATGTTGCGGCTGGTGCCGCTCAATGTGGCGGGCTGGGCGCTGGGCGGCTTCTATCTGTCGTTGATGCCGGCCCTGATCACCGCGGCGACGGGGGCTCACGCGCCCTTCACGGGCGCAGCCGTCGTTTCCACCCTGATGCTGACGGCCACCGCGTCCGTGCTCCTCCTGCGGACGCGACCCGCCGAATGGCTGCTGGGCTTTTCGGGCGTCGGTCTCGTGGCCGGCATCGCCTTCACGCTGCTGGCGGTCTCGATCCACTCGGAACCGGGCATGTTCGCCGGAACGGCGATCGCGGGCGCGGGTCTCGGTGCGGCCTATTTCGGGAGCTTGCGAATGCTGATCCCGCTGGCGGGCGACCGCGAGCGGGCCGGCATGCTGGCCGCCTATCTGGTGATCAGCTACGTCGCTTTTTCGATCCCCGCCATCGCGGCCGGTCTGGCGGCGCCTCGCTTCGGACTCGTCGCCACGGCCTACATCTATGGCGCGGCTCTCATCGTGATGGCGACGACGTCTCTCGCCATCATGCGGACGGGGCGTCGAGCCGCCGGAGAAAAGCCTTCTGCCTAACGAGCCGCGTCAGCCGCGACGGTGTCCGTCCGGCGCTGGCTTGCGGCGATGACAGCCTCTGCCGCAGCGACGAACTGCGCGCAGGGTCCGTCGAGGCCGACGCTCTGGCGGTTCACCCGCGCGCCTTCAAGAAGCAGCGACAGCGTGTCTGAAACGAGGTCGGGATTTTGCAGGTCGGCGCGCCGGCAGAGCTCGGCCAGCCGGTTGCGTTGCGCGACCTTGAACTCCTGGATCACGCGCTTGGCCGGATGATCGCCGTCGGGCAGTTCGACGGCCGCATTGGCGAGGTCGCAGCCGCGATCCTCCGCGAGCACGCAGGCTGAGCCGAACCGCACCCAGCCCCTGACCTGCGCGAGCGCATCGTCCGGGTGCTGCGCCTCGAGATCCTTCCAGATGTCGCACGCGCGGTTCGCGGCTTCGCGCAGGCATTCCGCGATCAGTTCGTCTTTCGAACCGAAGTGCCGGTACAGGGTCATCTTGTTGGTGTCGGCGGCTTCGGCGATCGCCTCCACGCCAATCCCCTTGATCCCGTACTTGCGAAAGAGATTGCGGGCGGTGTCGAGAATGCGCTGCCGAGGGCGAACGCGATCCGTGCAAATGCCCCGCATTGGACCTTCCTCAAAAAAAACCGACTGGCGGGCTTGACGCCAATGTTACCGACCGGTAACTATTCGGCCTGTTACTGACCGGTAACACGCCCTTGTACCTCCGGTCAACATGGCCCTCCGTCGCATGGTCGCCCCCAGTTCAGAGCCGCCGCGCGCAACGTTGGACATCCCGCCAGAAAGGCCTGTTTCATGAATGATTTAAGCCATATCAAGGCAATTCTGGCGGATGACGTGACCCGCGCGGTGCTGCGCGCCGACGGCCTCGATCCGCGCGAATTCCTGCGCACCCTGGAAGCGGCGGCTCTGCGGATCGGCGCGGCTCGCGCCAAACCGGCGCCGGGCCTGCATGTGGGAAGCGCCAGTTGGTATCCCCGGGTCATGGCGGCGATGCCGCGCTGCGGAGCTTGAGTCATGGTCGATTATTTCATCAGGCGGCCCGTTTTCGCGAGCGCCATAGCGATCATCATGGTCCTGGCCGGCGCGGTCAGCTATTTCACTTTGCCGGTCGCACAGTTCCCCAACATCACGCCGCCGCAGGTGGTGGTGAGCGCGAAATATCCCGGCGCGAGCGCGCAGGTGGTGGCCGACACCGTCACGACGCCGCTCGAGCAGCAGATCAATGGCGTCGAGGGCATGACCTACATGTCCTCGTCGAGCTCCAATGACGGCAGCGCGACGATCACCATCACGTTCGACGTCGGCTATTCGCTGAACACGGCCGCGGTCGACGTGCAAAACCGCGTGTCGCAGGCGGCGTCCGCGCTCCCGGCGATCGTCAACCAGGGCGGCGTGACGATCCGCAAGCAGAACCCGAACTTCGTTCTCATCGTCAATCTCACGTCGCCCGACGGCTCGGTCGACCCCGTGACCCTGAGCAATTACGCCTATCTGCAGATCGTCGATCCGCTGAAGCGCTTGCCCGGCGTCGGCGACGTGCAGATCTTCGGCGAACGCCGTTACTCGATGCGCGTGTGGCTCGATCCCGACAAGCTCGCCAATCTCGGCATCACGGCGGTCGATGTCCAGAACGCCATCGCCGAGCAGAACGTGCAGGTCGCCGCCGGCAAGATCGGCCAGTCGCCCGCGCCGCCGAACACGCCCTTCGAGATGCAGGTGAACGCCACCGGCCGACTTTCGACTCCCGAGGAATTCGGCGAGATCGTCGTGCGCGCGGATGCGGCCAGCGGCGCCACGGTGCGTCTGCAGGATGTCGCGCGCATCGAGCTCGGCGCGCTGCAATATTCGACGTCCGCCTATTTCGCCGAAGACCCGACCGTCGTGCTCGCCATCTACCAGATGCCGGGATCGAACGCGCTTGCGCTCCAGCAGGGCGTCAAGGACACGATGGAGCGTCTGTCGGCGCGCTTCCCGCAGGGCGTGTCCTACGCCATGCATTACGACACGACGCGCTTCGTGTCGGCCTCGATGCACGACGTGCTGGTGACGCTCGCCGAAGGCCTCGTGCTCGTCATCGCGGTCGTCTACATCTTCCTGCAGAGCTGGCGCACGACGATCATTCCGACGATCGCGATTCCAGTTTCGTTGATCGCCACGCTCGCCGTCATGAAGGCGTTCGGCTTCTCGCTGAACATGCTCAGCCTGCTCGGCATGGTGCTGGCCATCGGCCTCGTCGTCGATGACGCGATCGTCGTCGTCGAGAACGTCGAGCGACAACTCGAGAACGGCAAGAAACCGCTCGACGCCACGATCGCGGCGATGAAGGAAGTCACGGGTCCGATCATCGCCACCACGGCGGTGCTGATGGCTGTGTTCGTCCCGGTCGCGTTCATCCCGGGCGTCGCCGGCAGTCTCTACAACCAGTTCGCCCTGACGGTCGCGATCTCGGTCGCCATTTCGGCCTTCAATTCGCTGACGCTCAGTCCAGCGTTGAGCGCTGTCTTCCTGTCGCATCGCGGCGCACCGAGCTTTGCGCCGTTCAAGTGGTTCAACCGCGGCTTCAACTGGATGTCGCACGCCTATGCGCGGCTCGTGCGCGGGCTCATCCGCTTCAGATGGGCGATGCTCGCCCTCTTCGTTGCGGGACTCGTGGGCACGTTCGTCGTCGGCAAGCGCATTCCCTCGACGTTCCTTCCCGTCGAAGACCAGGGCTACTTCTTCGTCGTGATCCAGCTGCCCGACGGTTCGTCGCTGCAGCGCACGGACGAAGTCGCCAAGACGGTGCGGGCGATCCTGCAGAAGGAAGCCGGCGTCGACATCGTCGGTTCGATCAGCGGCCTTAACTTCCTGACCGGAGCCGCGCAATCGAATTCGGCGGTCGAATTCGCGATCCTCAAGCCGTGGGATGAACGCGGCCAGCTGACGGCCTCGAAGATCGTATCCTCCGTGCGGCCCAAGCTCCTGCAAATCCCCGAGGCCGTCGCGCTGAGCTTCGATCCTCCGACGATTCCGGGCCTCGGCGCCACCGGCGGCTTCGAATTCCAGGTCGAAGATCTCACCGGCCGTGGCAGCGTCGCGCTGAACGAAGTCGTCCAGGGTCTGATCGCGGAAGCGCGCAGGCAGCCCGAGCTGAATGCGCAGCAGATGTTCAGCACCTTCAGCACGTCGACTCCGCAGTTCAGTTACGATCTCGATCGCAACAAGGCGAAGATGCTGGGGCTCAATCTGCCCGAGATCTTCAACACGCTGCAGATCTATCTCGGCTCGCTCTACGTGAACGACTTCAACCTGTTCGGACGCACCTTCCGCGTCACGCTGCAGGCGGACGGAGAGGCGCGCGCAGGCGCCGCCGACCTTTCGAAGCTCTACGTTCGCAACTCGACAGGCGCCATGGTGCCTCTCGACGGGCTCGGCACCTTGCGTCCGATCGTCGGTCCCGAAACCGTGCCGCACTACAACAATTACGCATCCGCCCTGATCAACGGCGGACCGGCGCCGGGCTTCAGCTCCGGTCAGGCGGTCGCCGCCATGCAGCGGGTGGCGCAGCAGACGCTGCCGAAGGATTTCACTTTCGAATGGACCGGCATCACCTTCCAGGAGCTGAAAGCGGGATCGATCGCCAACATCGTGTTTGGCCTCGCCATCGTCTTCGTCTTCCTGATCCTCGCGGCGCAGTACGAGAGCTGGGCGATGCCATTCATGGTGCTGCTGTCGGTGCCGCTCGCCCTGTTCGGCGCGCTCGCGGCCCTGTCGGTGCGCGGCATGCAGATCGACGTCTATTCGCAGATCGGCTTCGTGATGCTGATCGGGCTCGCGGCGAAGAACGCGATCCTGATCGTCGAATTCGCGCGGCGCCTGCGGCAGGAAGGCGCGAGCATCGTGGATGCGGCGATGGAAGCCGGACGTCTGCGACTGCGTCCGATCCTGATGACGGCCTTTGCCTTCATCCTCGGCGTGCTTCCGCTCACCTTCGCGGAAGGCGCGGGCGCGGCGAGCCGTCGATCGATCGGCACGACGGTGTTCGGCGGCATGCTGGCGGCGACCATCCTGGCGCTGATCTTCGTGCCCGTCTTCTACGCCCTCATCGAATCCGCTCGCGAACGCTTCGGCGCGCGCGAAGCGCTGGACACGCCCGCGCCCGACGCTGCGCCGGCCGAATGAACCTGGAGCAAACACCATGACGTTCCGCAACCAAGCCCTCCTGTCCTTCACGGCGCTCGCCATCGGCGCGCTCGCCGTGCTGGGGCTGCAGACCTTCATCAAGCCTGGCGTGGCCGACGCAGCACCTGTCGCGGCCGCCGCGGCGCAGCTCATGCCCGTGCCGGTGACGTCTGTGCAGATCAGATCCGTGCCGGTGAGACTCACCTACCCGGCGCGGGTCGACGCCATCCAGGAGCTGACGATCCAGGCCAAGGCGACGGGCTTTCTCATCGAGCAGGCCGTCAGCGACGGCAGCAATGTGAAACAGGGCGAGTTGCTGTACCGCATCGACGCGCGCGATACGCAGGCCCGCCTCGACCAGGCGCGCGCGCAGCTCGAGCGCGACACGGCCTCGCTCGACTATCTCCGCTCGAACTACGACCGCGGTTCGCAGCTCGCCAAGATCGGGGCGCTGGCCAAGGACAGTTTCGACCAGCGCTCCAGCCTCGTGAAACAAGCAGAAGCCGCGCTGACGATCGATCAGGCGGCAATCCGCAACGCCGAACTCAATCTGGAGGACACTTCGATCCGGGCCCCGTTCACGGGACGGCTCGGCCGCAACAAGGTTGCGACCGGCGCCTATGTGAACGGAGGAACGACCGCGCTCAACACACTGGTTCAGCTGAGCCCGATTTACGTGACGTTCAATCCGAACGAGCGCGACCTCTCGCGCATCCAGACGGCGCTGCGGGCCGGCGACGTGCCGGTCGAAGTGTCGTCGACCGTCGAAGGCAGCCAGCCGCAGACCGGCAAGCTGACCTTCCTCGACAATGCGCTCGACCGCACGACCGGAACCATCAGCGCGCGCGCCGTCATCGAGAATGCGGAGGGCGCGCTCCTTCCCGGTCAGTACGTCCGGGTCCGCGTCGTGCTGGGCCGCATCGATGACGCCAAGCTGGTGCCCCAGACGGCCGTGGGTTCGAGCCAGCTTGGCAAGTTCGTCTACACGGTCGATGACGGCGGCGTCGTGGCGCAGAAGCTCATCGTTGTCGAACAGGCCGAGGGAGAGCATGTCGCCGTGAGGAGCGGCCTGACCGGCAGCGAGAAGATCATCACGGGCAACCTGCAGAAGATCGGACCCGGCCTGCACGTCGCGCCGATGCCGCACTGACAAATGGGGTGATCGCAAGCCCCCCGCAGCCTTGGCTGCGGGGGGCTTTTCTTTTTCGCTTGCCGCCTGCCCTTCGCCGACCAACGGGTGTAGGCTCCCGCAATGGCCCTTTGGCGCGTGACCCTGTCCGCCGCCTGAAGCGGAGGCCTCCCATGCGGATCGTCATCTTCGCGCCGCCGAACGTTCATTCCCTCGAGTTGGCCGGGCTCCTGGACGTCTTTGCCGAAGCCAATGCCCGCGCAGCCGAGCCGTGCTACGAGGTCGCGATCGTCGGGGAAAGCGACCAGCCCATCCTCTGCGGTTCAGGACTGAAGGTCCTTCCAGACACCGGATATCTCGCGTTGTCGCACGCTCCCGACACGTTTCTCGTCGCCGGCAGCGTCGGCGTTCCGGATACGCCCAAAGCGGAGGTGACCGACTGGCTGGCGCGCATCGCACCACAGGCGCGGCGCTTCGGCTCAGTCTGCACGGGCGCTTTCCTGCTCGGCGACGCCGGGCTCATCGACGGCCGCCATGTCACGACGCACTGGCAGTTTGCGCCGCTGCTGGCGGCGCGCTTCCCCGACGCAAATGTCGACGGCGATCGGGTCTTCGTTCGCGATGGAGCGCTGGTCACGTCGGCAGGGTCGAGCGCGGCCATCGACCTCGGTCTTTCTCTCGTGGAGGAGGATCTCGGTCGCGACGTGTCGCTTTATGTCGCGCGCAGGCTTGTCGTGTTCCTCAAGCGGCCTGGTGATCAATCGCAGTTCAGCGTGCATCTGGCGGCGCAAGCCGTCGATCGCAGCCGGCTCTATGACGTCCAGCAATACATCCTGAATCATCCAGCCGCAGACCTCTCCATCGAGGCGCTCGCAAAAATGTCCGCCATGAGCCCGCGCAACTTCACACGCGTGTTCACGCGGGAGGTGGGCGTCTCGCCATCCGACTATGTCGAGCTGACGAGGATCGACGTTGCGCGCAATCTTCTCGAAGGCAGCCGACTGTCTCTGGAGGCGATTGCAGTCAAGACGGGCTTTGGATCCACCCGCGCCATGCGCCGCGCGTTCCATGCGCATTTTGGCGTGACGCCCTCCGAATATCGCGAGCGCTTCAGCACGTCTGGCGATGGAACGAGATCGAACTTGTCTGATTCCGGCTGACGTTTGTCCTGAAGTGGTCGTGACGACGGATTGCTCCGGCACGTCAAAGCGCGCCACTTCTTGACGATGAAAGATTTCAAGGAAATCACCCCGAAGGACTTCAAACTCAAGCCGGGCGCATTGGACAGCGACGCAGATGTCCTGCTTGCATCTGTTCTGCCGGGACTCGTCGAGACGCTGTCCGACGGCGTCGCCATCGCCAGGGTCGCGGATGGCAACGCCCCGCTGTTGTACGTCAACAAGGCCTTCGAGCGGCTGACGGGTTACCAACGCCACGAGGCGCTCGGGAAAGATTGCCGTTATCTGCAGGGCAATGAGCGCGAGCAACCGGAGGTCGCGCTCATCCGCGCCGCCATCACCGCCTGCAAGCCCGTGGACGTCACCTTGCGAAACTACCGCAAGGACGGCTCGGCGTTCTGGAACAGCCTCAGCCTCAGGCCGATCCTGGTCGCCGGTGAGCAACTCTACATCGGGATCCTGCGCGATATATCGGCTGTCCGGCAGACCGAGATCGCTCTGGATGTCGCCGCCAATCTCGACGTGGCGACAGGCTGTCTCAATCGTCAGTCCTTCATGTTGGCCGCGCAGGATCGCTTTGCGACGAACGGCGAGGCGGTGCTGATCGTGAAGCTCGACGCGATCAGTTTCCACGACATCAATGCCGGCTATGGTTTCGACGTCGGCGACGCCCTGTTGCGCGAAACAGGGCGCCGGCTGCTGCACACCGGGGCAGCCCTTGTGTCGCGTTTCGGAGCCAATGAATTCGGCCTGGCGTTCGCTTATTCCGACGACGCCGGCGCGCATGACATCGTGACCAACGTCTGCGCCGCGCTCTCCACCGACTACGTGATTCCCGGCGCGAATATCGCCTTGCGCTTTGCTGTCGGTTTCGCCGTCGGCCAACCCGGCGCCAGCGTCATCTCGGTGATCCGAAACGCCGGCACTGCGCTGCGCATCGCCAAGTCGGATCCGCTCAGCGGACCCCGTCGATTCCAGCGCGCCGACGAGGACGAGGCGCGACATCGCGTGCGCATGACCCGCGAGCTGAAGGTCGCAATCGCCAACGACGAATTCGACTATCATTACCAGCCCCAGATCGCTCTGCTGACGGGCGAGTGCGTCGGCGCAGAAGCCTTGATACGGTGGAACCACCCGCTGTTCGGGAGCCAACCTCCCGGCCGGTTCATCGAGGCGGCTGAACGGACCGGTCTTCTCCTCGATCTCGGCGAACGCGGTCTCGCCACCGTCGCGGCCTTTGCGCGACGCATCAACGAGGCGCGCGAACGACCGTTGCGGTTCTCGGTGAATGTGTCCGCCACGGAATTCCTGCATCGCGATGTTGCCGAGATCGTGAGCCGCGTCCTGCGCGAAACGAACGCCGATCCGTCCTGGCTGACGCTGGAGATTACCGAAAGCGTGTTCCTCAACGACACGCCCGGCGTCCTTGAAGCGTTCCGGAGGCTGCGAGACCTGGGCGTCGGGCTGTCGGTCGACGATTTCGGAACGGGCTATGCGAGCCTCAGATTGCTCGAGACCTTCCCGGTGACGGAGATCAAGATCGACCGCAGCTTCATCTGCGAACTCGCCGCGAGTCCCTCGAAGCTGGTCATCGTGCGGTCGATCATCGATCTCGGTCGCTCTTTGGGACTCTCCGTCGTCGCCGAGGGCGTTGAAACCGAAGCTCAGCGCGCGCTGCTGGCGGGCATGGGCTGCCCGACAGGCCAGGGCTTCCTTTACGGGTTTCCGGCGACGGACGAAGATTTCGCGGCAGGCCTACGCCGGACCGATGACCTGCTTCAGAGCAGGATCGGACATCGCGTCTCGGGCCCGCGAGAATGACCCCGACACGCACGCACTCACATCATTCGGCAGCGCCTGCATATCTCTGCCCGCGATCGCTTGTTGCATGACGTGCCTGTTGTTCGAGCGCGGCCAACTCCCCGTGTTCGACCCCCGCGCTTGTCACCAGCTTCAATTCGATGCGGCGCGGCCGTGCTCCATCGCGCCTTGCGGCGAGGATGGCCGTCAACGCGCGGGCCTGAAGCTCGAGATCGGCGGCGCGCTTTTCGACCAGCTTCGCTTCTCCGCCCTCCTTCGCGTGCATGTAAAGCAGGACCGAAGCGGCGAACGTCGCGACGGCGCCCGATTCCCCGGCGTCCCGAGCCAGGTCCATCATCCGCAGAAGGTGCTGGTGCACCTGCGCCCGCTCGACCGTCGGGCCGCGCTGCTTGATCAGCGTCATCGTAAGAACGAAGGCATCTTGTATCGGCGCCATACCGGTCTCCCTCTCGCCGTGCCATGCTGGTGATTGCTCAAGCCTCGATGCGAAAAGGAGTTCGGCGGCGCCCGCGCGGCTTTTGTCTTTTTAGTAAAAAGTTCCTTATCCGGGCCTGCTGATCGGCGGCGTTCCTCAACACCGGGACGTGCGCGGGTCTTCCATGTCCACCACGATGACGTGAGATGATCCGACGCGCTTATCGAGACCGAGCCTGAGTTGTCAGCCGTCGCTTCGCCGAGGCGATGGCTCTGCGTTCTTTCACACTGACAGGGTCACGACAGATCGGCCACGAAGGGCCTCAAGGGGAGCCGTCACTTCGCAGCGGAGGCCCTCTGATCCGAAGCTGAGAACAACCTCCGCACCGAATTCACTTGTCAGGCTGCGCTCCACCAGACGGGACCCGAAGCCGCGTCGCGTGGGTGGCGCCACGACGGGCCCCCCGCTTTCGGACCACAGCAGCCGGAACATTCCTTGATTGACGCTCCAGGTGACGTCGACCCGACCGCTGTCGTTCGAGAGAGCTCCGTACTTGACCGCATTGGTTGCGAGCTCATGAAGGGCCAGCGAGAGTGACAATGCGGGGCTTGCTCCAATCTGCAACTCGGGGCCGCTGATTTGCTGTCGGGCAGCGCCGGTCTGGTGCGCTTGCAAAGCCCCTTCGATGACGGCGGACAGCGGAGCGGCCGTCCAACTCGTCTCTGTCAGGCGATCATGAGCTTGCCCCAGGGCAACGAGCCGCGCCATGAAGGCGGCATTGGCGTCGGCATGCGCGACGTCGCGAAACGTCTGGTAGGCGATCGCCTGCACGACGGCCAACGTGTTCTTGACCCGATGCTGCAGTTCATGTGCGAGAAGGCTATGCAGGCGAGCAGAGCGGCGTAGCTCCATCTGCGTCATGACCTGACGGGCCAAGCGGGTCAGCGAGCGGATCTGTCGCTCGTTCAGAGTTCTCGCACGTCGATCGAGGACGCACAGGGTGCCGATCGGCAGGTTCTCTTCGCTTTTCAGAAGTGCGCCTGCATAGAACCGCAATCCCGGCGGGCCGGTCACCAAGGGATTGCAATTGAACCTGACGTCTTTCGTCGCGTCCGGGACGATCATGAAGTCAGCTTCCAGCAAGGCGTGCCCGCAGAACGAGGTTTCCAGCGGCGTTTCGCGCACGCCCAGACCGACCTCGGCCTTGAACCACTGCCGGCCTTCGGCGATCAGGTTCACCGCCGCGATTGGCGTATCGCAGATCTCCGAGGCAAGCGCCGCGATGTCGTCGAAGTCTTGCTCCCGCGGAGTGTCCAGGATGTCATAGCGGTGCAGAGCGGCTAATCGCTCCTGCTCACGCAGGTGTGGTTTCGCCGCGAGGGTAGATGGTTCGATTTCAGCACCCATTGACACGGCACTCACACCATTCTCCTGCCGGCAGCACCTTGCCTTCGCGCTGACGGCTTCATGTTGCAATACTTTTGAGTGGGAGTCTGCGCGTATTGATCAGTATGCCGGAGCTACGCGTGAGCCATCGAGCTGCCACACGGACAGCTCTTGCTGCTGAATTGCGTCGATTTTAATGCCAGCGCTCGGGCCGATTCAGCCTGCCGCCCCCAAACGCGAAAACGCCCCGGAGCTTTCGCTCGCGGGGCGTTTTTGTGTTTGGTTGCGGGGACAGGATTTGAACCTGTGACCTTCAGGTTATGAGCCTGACGAGCTACCGGGCTGCTCCACCCCGC